>NZ_CP019449.1:4087500-4285026 GCF_001984035.1 Sphingopyxis sp. QXT-31
CGACGTCCTTCGATCCGAAATTTTGCGCGTTGAAGTCGATGATCGCTGCGGTGCGGTCGACCGTCACCTCGCCGACGACCTCGCCCGGCGCGCCGCCGGGCCGCAGGGTCAGCCGGGCCGACAGGCCCGGGATGTCGCGCGCGAGCAGCAGGTAGCGTTCGGCATCGACGATGTTGAACACCGGCTGGTCGTCGAGGTGAGACAGATAGCGTTGCAGCAGTTTCTCGTTGGCGCCGGCGTCGCCGCGCACTTCGATGCGGCTCATCCGCGCGGCGAGGATGTCGAGCCGGACCACGCCGTCGTCGCCGATCGTCTGCGGCGGCACCCGCACCGCGGCGAGATAGCCCTGCGCGCGCAGCATCGTCGCGGCGCGGTCGCGGATGTCGCAGACCACCGCGATCGGCAGTTCCTGCCCGACGCGGTCGGACCACGCGCCGCGCAGCATCGTGGGGTCGATCCCCTCGACGGTCGAGAATTGCACGTCGCGCAGCGTGATGCGGACGTTCGCGAATTCGGGATTGGCGAGCGGGCAGGGCGCGCGCTCGATCGCATCGTCGGCGGCGAGGATCTGTTCGTTGGGCGCGGGCGTCGGCGGCGGGGCGGGGCGCTGGATTTCCTCGCGCGTCGGGATTTGCGGGGTCGCCACCTGGGCGCCGGCCGCGACGGGGAGCGCCGTGAGGACTAGCCCCGATCCGGCGAAGAGCGACCGTATCGCGCGCCCGCGACTCGCCCCATGCGCCCGCTGCATTTGCCCCTTGCCGTTCATCGCCACCCCTTGCGTTCGAACACGCCCGGCATCTCCGCCGTGCGCCCAATTCATAGTGCCCAGCCCGGTGACGGACTGCGCGAATTTTCGACCCAAGGAAAGGACATGCCGCTCGAACGGCAGCTTTTCATCCCATTGTTATCAGATGGATCGGGCGGGTTCAATGGCTCCCGCCCGGTCCGGTCAACCGTCTACCGCTTCTGCCTCTGACATTGCGTCGACCAGCCGGTCGAGCTGCGGCGTGCAGCCCTTGGTCATCAAAATCTCGGTCGCCGCGTCGGCGGTTTCGGGCATCGCGGCGATCGTTGCGAAGCGCACCGTCACCGGCGCGGTCAGCCCCGCGCCCGACAGCTGATAATCGACGCCATATTCGATCGGCAGCGTTTCGGTCGGCCATTTGCGGAACTGCGCGCCGGCGACCAACGCGACGGTTTCGCTCTGCCCGCCCTTGGCGATGGTCAGCGCGGCGTCGCCCGACATGTCGGGGCGCCACAGCATCAGCGTCGCCGGGTCGGCGACGCAGAAGGTGCCGCCGCTGCGATAGTCGAGCAGCCACAGGTTCGGCGCGCGAAATTCGCTGGGTGCGGCCGTTTCGGCCTCGCGCGCGAACCCGCCGCGCGCTCTGGTCGACGGTCCCTTGGCCAGCATGCGCGTCACGGTGGTGCCCATCGACTGGCTCGCCTGCACGGTGGCACCGACGGTGAAACTGCCCTTGCCGCTGAGCGTGCGGGTCTTGCCGCCCTGCATCAGGACGACCTTGTCGCCGTCGACCAACGCCACGCGGTCGCTGGCCTTGAGCTTGGTCCCCGCGGGATATTTCGACGCCGACGGTCCGGTCGATCGCACGACGATCGATTGCGCCGCGGCGGCCCCGGTGACGGCGAGCGCGGCCAGAAGGGCGGCCCCGGTCAACCCCAGCCGGCTGAGGCGGATGTCAGGACAGGACATAGCTTTCTCCACTTTCGGTCTCGTTCAGGCGTTCTATCAAGAACAGGATGGATGTATCGTGACTGAATTCGGCGCCCAATGCTGTGGCGCAGGTCACATAAAGATTTTTGTCGCCCAATGCATGCGCCTTCACCATGTCGGCGATGCGCGCGCGCTGCTCGGGGCTGAGGTCGGGGCGCGGCGTGAAGGTGTCGACCGGCTGCGCGCGCCCGCGCAGGGTCACCCGCCCCATCGGCACCAGATCGTCGCGCCCGGCGCGCGCCGCCGCCTCGGCCGAGATGAGCACCCCCGTTTTGAGACTCTTGTTCGCCGCTTCGAGCCGCGAGGCGGTGTTCATGCTGTCGCCGAGCGCGGTATACTGGATGCGGCCCTCGCCGCCGAAATTGCCGACGATCGCGTCGCCGACGTGCAGCCCGACGCGCGTCATGCCGAGCGGGGGGACGTCCTCGGCGGCCAGGTCGATGCGGAATTTCTCGCCCGCCTCGTACATCGCCAGCGCCGCCGCCGCGGCCTGCGGCCCGTCGTCTGGGCGGCTGAGCGGCGCGCCCCAAAAGGCGACGACCGCGTCGCCGACGAACTTGTCGATCGTCCCGCCATGACCCAGCACCACGTCGGACAGGCGGTCGAGATATTCGTTGAGCAGCCGCGCGACCGTTTCCGGCGTCGTCGCATGGCTGAGCTTGGTGAACCCCTCGAGGTCGGTGAAGACGCAGAAGATGTTGCGGCGCTCGCCGTGCAGCGACAGCTGGTCGGGATCGCGCATGATCTGCGCCGCGACGTCGGCGGGCAGATATTTGCCGAGCGCCGATTGCGCAAAGGCGCGCTGGCGCGAGCCGATCGTGCGCGCTGCGGTGCCGACCGCGGCATAGCCGAAGATCCAGCCGAGCGCCTGGCCGAAGGCGGGCAGGTCGGTGGTGTCGACCCCGATCCGCTGCAGCCAGAAGGGATAGGCGAGGAAGAAGACCAGCTGGCCGACGAAGATGACCACGACCCAGCGCGCCTTGAGATCGATCAGGCTGGTGAGCCCGCCCGCGATCACGACGAGGAGCGCCAGCGACCACAGCGCCCAGTCGGGCACCGGTTTCGACCAGGCGCCGTCGAGCTGCTGCGCCAGCATATGCGCGTGCACCTCCAGCCCCGGCATCGTCTCGCGCTCGCCCGACTGCAGGTCGGGCAGCCGGGTCAGCGGAGTGATGAACTGGTCGGTATCGATCACGTCGGCACCGATCAGCACATAGCGCCCGCGCACCGAATCGGCGAAGGCGGCGAAGGTCTCGTCGTCCATCGGCATGCCGAAGATGTCGATCGGCAGGTTGTTGAAAACCTCGACTTCCTGGTTCTTGTCGGCGCGCAGCGGCACCAGATAGCGGATATTGCCCTGATAATCGGCGTGCGCCTTGTCGACCGGCGCCATTGCGTTCGACATCAAAGGCGGCAAATGCTTCGGCCGGCTCGGCCATTTGCGCGCGACATTGTCCTCGTCAACCTCGAAGCGCACGCTCGTCGGGCGCGTCTTGGCGGTGCGCACTTCGGCCTGATAGGCCTCGAGATATTTCTGCTGTTCGAAATAGATGGTGTTCTGGTTCGTCGCCTGGTCGGCATAGGCGAGCCAGGTCGGGGTCTTCATCGCTTTGAGCTGCGTCTTTAGGACATCGTCATCGGGGCGCGGCGAGTCGAAGACGATATCGATGCCGATCGACTTCGCGCCCATGCGGTCGATATTGGCGAGCGCATTGGCGAGCAATGTCCGGTCGAGCGGTGAGCGGATGCCGGTGTTGAACAGCGTCTGATCATTATAGGTGATCATGACAATGCGTGGATCCTGATCGACGTGCGGCGCCATCATCGACGCGCGGCTGTCGTAGAGCGCGCGCTCGGCGTCGCCGGCGAGCGGCAGGTCCCAGCTCGACCGCGCGACGAAGACCGCGACGGTCAGGAACAGCAGGGTCGCGACCATGCGCCACGGACCGAGCTGCGTCGCGAGCCGCCGCAATTGCTTGCGCAGCGGCACGGCGGCGCGCTTCTCGCTCGCGGCCTCGGCGGCCGGCGCTGTCTCGGTCGTCGCGTTTTCGGTCATCGGATCAGCGGGCGGCGCGGCCGGCGGCCTCCCCGGTCTGCGGCGCTTCGGCGGTCGCCGTCGCCCCGTGCAGCAGCGGTTGGCCGCCGTCGCCGATGATCGCGAAGCCCGCCCAATAATAGGGGTGCGAGGTCTGCTTTTCGTTCATCAGCGTCGTTTGCGTCGACCATAAGGCATCGGCGACGCTCTCGCCCTGCCGCGCACCGAACAGGCCGCCGATCAGCCGCTTCGTCGCGTCGAAATCGTCGGGCGCGGGCCAGTGGCTGGCGATCACCGAGCGGCCGCCTGCGCCGATGAAGGCGCGGACCAGCCCATCGAGCGCGTTGCCGCCGCCGCTGGCGACGCCGGCTTCGCGCGTCGCGCGGACCGAGGCGGCGCCCGCGGTGTCGCACGCCGACAGGATGACCAGGTCGGCGTTGATCTTGAGGTCGTAGATTTCCTGGAAGGTCAGGAGGCCGTCGGACTCGCTGCCGCCGAAGGAGGTGACGAGCGCCGGGCGCGCGGGGCACGAGGGCCGCGGCGCGGTAACCAAGCCGTGGGTGGCGAAATGGATGATGCGATAGTCGTTCAAGTCGCCGCGCGTCTTGACCGCGGTATCGGTGAAGCCGCTGCCGGTGAGCAACGTACCCGCGGTGCCGCCCATCGCGCTGCGCGCGGTGACGAGCTCGTCGGCGGAGATCGGGCGGTTCCACTGCGCGAGGTCCCATTGGCAGCTGTCGTCGACGCCTCCAGCCGCGCCGCGCGAGCCGAGGCTCGCGGTGGTGGCGCCCACCGGCTGATTCTGGCCGAGCCCGAAATATTGGTTCGCGGCGGTCGAGGGCGGTGCCTGCCGCGCGTTGCGGAAGGCGAGCGCCGACACCGCGGTGCTCGGCCGCGTCGTCCGCCCCAGCCACGCCATCTGCCGCATGTCGAAAGCGTCGCCATTGGGATCGAGCAGGCGCTGCTCATATTCGGCAAGCCCAGTGTCGGCGGTGATGAGCAGGTTGATCGGCAGCCGCAGCATCGCGCCGTCGGGCTCGAAAATGAGGTTGGCGATCGTCGGAAGCCGGTCGGCGGCAGGACCGAACAGCCGCGTATAGAGGCTGCGCGCGGTCGCGGCGTCGAAGGGATAGGTGACGCGGCGGCCGTTCTCGACGATCGAGATTGTCGAGCGGATGCTGTCGACCGCGGCGTCGAGCGCGGTGGTGCCGATGTCGGCGCGCCAGAGCTGCGCGCCCTTGTTGTCGATCAGCATCGCATAGACCGCATCGCCGACGACGAGCATCTTGAGATAGCCCTCGTCGGCATGCAGCACCTGTTGCAGCTCGGCGAGGTCGAGCTTGCCCGGCGCGACGACGCGATATTGCGGGAACGCCGACAGCGAGGCGACGGTCTCGGCCTGCTGGAAGCCGAGGTTGTCGAGCCGGACCTTGAGGTCGGCGCGCAGCGCGTTGATTTCGGGCGAGACCGGCAGCTGCGCCAGCCGCGCGTCCTCGATCCGCGCGCGTTCGATGTCGCGGTTCAGCGTCGTCGCCTGGCGGAACAGCCGCGCGCCCTCGTCGCTGCCGCTCGACAGCTCGCGCGCCAGCACCGCCTGCGTATCGGCAACGCCGGGGCGCACCTGCAGCTGGCTGGCGACGAAAAAGTCGGCGACCGCCGAGGGATCGGTCGCGGCGCGGTCGGCGAGCAGGCGGTAATAGGGCGCCATCATGTTCGCCATGCCGCTGGTCGAACGCTGCGAACTCGCGAGCGCGGCGACGACATTCTTGTAGATGTCCATCGCCTCTGCGTTGCGGTCGTGGCGCGTCAGGAAGGCGGCATAGCGTGCGCGCGCCGAGGCGAGCGCGTTGGTCTCGGGATATTCGACCGCGAGCGCGTTGATCGATTCGAGGAAGCGCGTATCGGCCGCCGCGGCGTCGCCCGCGGCTTCCTCGGCGAGCGCGAGTTCGCCCAGCATCTGCGAGCGCAGCCGCACGATCGAGGTGACGCGCCCTTCGCGCACCGCCATCGCATCGGCGAGGCCCTTCAATTGCGCCGCCTTCGCCGCCGCGGGCTCGCCGCGCAGCCGCTCGACCGTGCCGAGCAGGTGCACCGCCTGCGCGTCGATGATCTGCGCGCGTTCGAGCGGGGTCAGCCGCTCGTTGTCCGAACTCTGGCGGATCGCGCGCGAGGTGCTGCCGCTGTTCACCCCGGCGACGATCTCGGGGGTCAGCGTCACCGCCTTGCCCTCGACCGTCACCGCGCTGGTCAGCGGAGGGATCGGGGTGTTGAGCAAATCGGCGGCGCCGGCATAATCGCGCTGGTTGAGTGCGTGGATCGCGCGGAAATTGCGGCGGAGGCGGAGCTGCACCGGGTCGGTCGTCGGCACCGCCTCGACCTCGCCGAACAGCCTTTCGGCCTCGGCGAATTCGCCCAGGTTCGATTTCTGCAGCGCGCGGTTGAGCGTGAATTCGGTCGGATCGATGTCGGCCGCGGCCTGCTCCTCGAGCGCGCGGCGCGACAGCGCCTCGAAAAATTCGGCGGCCTCGGCATAGTCGCCGCTGTGGTTGCGGCGGTAACCCTCGGCGAGTGCGCGGTCGACGTCGATCGTCCCCGCCAGCGTGCGTGCGAAGCCGTCGTTGCCGCCGATCGAGGTCGTGGCGACGTTGATCTTGCCCGCCACCACCTTGCGCTGGCGGATCGATTCGAGCGCGAGATTGAGCGCGTCATTATAGGCGGCAAAGCCCTCGACCGCGTAGCTGGTGTTGCCCGCGGCCTCGATCCGGGTGTTCCACTGGACATTGCTGTCCTTGACGGTGCAGCTGGTCGGCGCGGTGCAGGTGATCGTGCCGCTGCGCGCGCGATCGACGCGCGCCTGTGCCTCGGCGGGGGTGGCGCGCAGCATGCGGACATAGCCGACCGGCTGGCTCGCGTCGCGGCACAGGATCATCCACGCGCGGTCGAACATGCCGTCGATCACCGAATCGCGCACCGTCGCCTGGACCTCGCACAGCGAGCCGCCCTTGTCGCCGATCGCGAAGCTGTCGCGCAGCGTCGGGTCCTGCACCTCCTGCGCGGGCGCGACTCCGGGCACGGCCAAGGCGACGGCCCCCAGAATCGTGAGCGCGAACGGACGTCGAGCAGTCATCGTCGTAATCCCCCAAACCAAGCCTACAGGCGCCCTGACCGCGCAGTGGCGACAAGGCGCAGTCTTCGTTGCTGCGGTACGACCCGATAACCCTTGCCGCGGACCCTAACCCCTTCGCATGCAAAAGGGAAGTGATCTGCCGCACAGGCGGCTTGCGCCCCTTGCCCGCGCCACCTATCTGCAACGGGCAGCTTCCAGCCGAAGAGGACGAGATGAGCGTATTCGACGACCGCGAAAAGGGATTTGAAGCGCAGTTCGCGCGCGACCAGGAGGTCCAGTTCCGCATCACGGCGCGGCGCAACCGGCTCGTCGGCGAATGGGCGGCCGCGCGCATGGGGCTGACCCCCGAGGAAACCGACGCCTATGCGAAGGCCGTCGTCCAAGCCGATTTCGAGGAAGCCGGCGACGAGGATGTGATCCGCAAGCTCGCGGGCGACCTGACCGCCGCCGGGGTCGAGATCAGCGACGCCGAAATCCGCGAGGCGCTGGGCGACAAGGCGGTCGAGGCGCGCCGCCAGTTCATGGACAAGCTGTAGGGATCGTCCGATGGCCATGCGCGAGGACGACCTGAAGTCGATGATCGAGGCAGCATTCCCCGACGCCGTCGTGACGATCCGCGACCTTGCCGGCGACAACGACCATTATGCGGCGCATGTCGTCAGCGCCGCTTTTCGGGGCATGAGCCGCGTCGCGCAGCATAAGGCGGTCTACGCGGCGCTCGGCGGGCGCATGGGCGGCGAACTTCATGCCTTGCAATTGACCACCGCCGTTCCTTCATAGGGACGAGACGCTTTTCGCGCGCCGAACCGGCGCCGCACCGGAGACTGCCCATGACCGACACCGCACCCCAGACCACCGGCGACCGCATCGCCAAGCTGGTCGCCGATCACCCCGTCCTGCTCTTCATGAAGGGCACGCCGCTCTTTCCGCAGTGCGGCTTTTCCTCGCGCGCGATCGCGATGCTCGACCGCCTCGGCGTCGAATATGACACCGTCGACGTGCTGCAGGACATGGAAATCCGCCAGGGGATCAAGGAATATTCCGACTGGCCGACGATACCCCAGCTCTATGTGAAGGGCGAGTTCATCGGCGGCTCCGACATCATGATGGAGATGTGGGAAGCGGGCGAACTGCATACTCTGGTCGCGGACGTACCGGCGCGGGCGGAATAGCGCCCGACATTAGGGAATGATAAAGCCCGCCGGTGTTGCGACGCCGGCGGGTATTTTTATGGCGGTGGGGTGGTGAGCGGACGCTTCTAGCAATCCTCCCTGTCGCTGAGCGATGGGGAGGTGGCAGCGCGAAGCGCTGACGGAGGGGCCGAGGCCTTGAGCGTCGCTTCCAGTCCGCCGCCCCTCCACCACCGCTTTGCGGCGGTCCCCCTCCCCATCGCTTCGCGACAGAGAGGATTAAGATGACAGCTAACGCCCGAAAATCGACATAGCCGATCAATCGCGCAAAAACGCTTCCGGGGGGCGGGGCCTTTCGGCCGCTCCGCCCCCCGTCTGCTTCGGGGGCAAGTGGGGATTTCCCTAGTGGGGGCAGGGGGCATCAGGGACCAGACCGATGCCCCCCACCGCTCCTTTGAGCGGAACACTCGGGAACATCTTATACCATACAAACCGCGTGCCAATTCGGGCGCTTCGCGGTTTTCAGCGGGGAACGCTGGTTAGCGATTCCTTACCGCGATGCGGGGGTGTCAAAAATCCCGACACGAAACCCCTCCCCCTCGATGGGGGAGGCAGCGAGACTTGGCAGCTTGCTGTCTAGTCGCAGCGGTGGGGGTGCGGTTTTGGCCGGGAGCGATGGCGCAAGGACGCACCATCTCCCCCATCCAACTTCGCCTAGCGCCAAAGGCGCAAGGCTTCGTATCCTTCCCCCATCGAGGGGGAAGGGATCAGCGCGCCGGCTGCCACACGATTTTCACCGGTCGTCTCCGTTCAGCAAGCGTTCAGCCGATTGACTACATCTGTAGTCGTATTGCAGATGAGGCTGAAGGGAGGGGTTCCGCGATGGCCGAGCGCGCTAGCGAATCCGAGATGCAGGTGCTGTCGGCGCTGTGGGACGAATCCCCGCAGACCGCGGCCGACCTCGCCGAAACCGTCGGCACCGCGAACGGCTGGACGCTCGCGACGGTGAAGACCCTGCTCGCGCGCCTCGTCCAGAAGGGCGCGGTGACCGCCGAGGCGGAGGGGCGACGCTATCTCTATCGCCCCGCGGTTGAGCGCGCCGATGCCGTCGGCGACGAATCGCAGCGCTTCGTCGACCGCCTGTTCGGCGGCCGCGTCAGCCCGCTGATCGCGCATCTCGCCGAACGCGAAGCGCTCTCCGACACCGACATTGCCGAGATCGAGGCCCTGCTGCGGAGGCTGAAGTCATGAACGCCGACCTGTTCTTCCAGGCGTGGGGCGACACGCTCGTCACCACCGCCTTGCTCGTGCTGATGATCCTCGTCATCCGCAAGCCCTTCGCGCGCCATTTCGGGCCGGGGCTCACCTATGCGCTGTGGGCGGTGCCCGCGCTGCGGCTGATGCTGCCGCCCTTGCCCTTCGCCGACCCGGTGGCCGCGCCCGTCGCTGCGGCGATGCCGGCCAGCGCCGCGCCGATGGGCGAGCTGATCCTGATCGATGCGGTGGACACCGTCGGTGCGGCGCCCGCCGCGCCTGCGCTGCCGCTGTGGTCCTCCGCCGACCTGCTGCCCCCGCTCTTCGCCATCTGGGCGGCGGGCATGGTCGGGGTGCTCGCGGCGGCGATGCTGTCGCACCGCCGCTTCCGGCGCGAAGTGCTGACCGGCGCGGTCGAACTCGAGCCGATCGGCAGCATCCGGCTGGTGATGACCGACGCGGTCGACGGCCCCGTCGCCTTCGGCCTCTGGCGCCGCTTCGTCGCGGTGCCGCAGGATTTCTTCGCGCGCTACCTCGCCGAGGAACGCGCGCTCGCGATCGATCACGAGCTCGCGCACCACCGTCACGGCGACCTCTGGGCCAATGCCGCGGCGCTGCTTTTGCTGTCGGTGCAATGGTTCAACCCGCTCGCGTGGCGCGCGATCCGCGCCTTTCGTTTCGACCAGGAGGCCGCGTGCGACGCCCGCGTCCTCACCATGGTGGGTTCGGGGACCGACAACGCGCCGCGCAACATACGCACCGCGCGCTATGCGACCGCGATCGCCAAGGCGGCGGTCGGATCGCGGCTGTCGCTCGCCGCGCCGATGGCGGTCCACGACAATCTACAGGAGAGACTGACGATGCTGATGCAGGAAGATATTTCCAAGAAGCGCGGGCTGGTGGGCCGGTTGCTGGTCGGCGGCGCGACGCTGGCGGTGCTCGCGACGACCGCGACGCTGGTTCCCGCGGGGATCGCGAGCGCCACCGCGCAGAGCGACGTGCCCGCGCCGTCGGCTCCCCCGGCGCCGCCCGAGGCCCCCGACGCGCCGGCGGCACCCGAAGCGCCCGAGGTGATCACCGACGCGCACCGCGTGATGATCTTCACCAGCGATGACGACGGCGAGGGTGAAGCGCAGGCCGACGATGGCAAGAAGAAGCGCGAAGTGCACCGCATCGTGATCCGCAATGGCGAGATCAAGGACGGCGAGGGCAATGTCATGACCTTCGCGCCCGGCGACGCCAAGGTGAAGCGCTTCGAAATGCGCATGCCGGGCGCGCTGTCGCGCGACGACATCCTCGCGACGCTGAAGGAACAGGGCATCACCGGCGCACAGGCCGACGCGATCGCCGACAAGCTGGAAGCGAAGCGCAAGAAGCAGTTCGCCTTTGCCCCGATGCCGCCGATGGCGCCGCTGCCCCCCATGCCGCCCATGCCGCCGATGAACTGGCAGTCGGTCGACGGCAAATCCTTCGGCTTCGCGCAGTGCGGCAAGGGCCAGGCGCCGATGCCGCTGGTCAACCGCGACGACAAGGACGGCAAGAAGCACAGCCGCGTGATGATGGTCCGTTGCGGCACCCCGGGCGACAAGGCGGCGCAGCTGTCGGCGCTCAAGAAAGCGCGCGAGCAGTTCGCCGAGGGCCGGGCGTCGACGAGCATGAGCGATGAGATCCGCGCCAAGGTCACCGCCGACCTCGACAAGGCGATCGCCGAACTCGAGAAGAATTCGGACTGAGACCTGACGGCTTTGACGCGGGCACCTTCTCCCCGGTGGGGGCTCGCGGCAGGGGCGGGGAAAGGGAGCGGGCAACCGCTCCCTTTTTTCGTGGGCGGCACCAGTGATTTCCCAGGCTGCCCTCAATTTCCGTTCGTGTCGAGCGTAGGCCAGGCACGCGAAGGCACGCGCTCGCCATGGGTGTCTCGACTTCGCTCGACACGAGCGGGATTTATAACTCTAGCTGACGGTAACGCCCCAAAAACCACCGCCACCCCTTTCGCTCCACCCCCCGCAATGCCACATAGGCGGCATGAGCGACGACAAGCCCTGGCCCGACAGCATCCGCGCCGGCGAGTGCGAGCAGCACGAGCCGCTGGTGCGGCGCGTGCTCGCGCCCAATCCCTCGCCCTATACCTTCACCGGCACCCAGACCTGGCTGGTCGGTGCCGGCCGCGACGTCGCGGTGATCGACCCCGGCCCGACGGGCAGCGGGATGAGCGTCGGCGATCCGCCCGACGCCAATGGCCAGGGCCATGTCGACGCGATCCTGCGCGCGGTGGAGGGCCAGCGCGTCGCCGCGATCCTCTGCACGCACACCCACCGCGACCACAGCCCCGCCGCGATGCCGCTGCGCGAAGCGACCGGGGCGCCGATCATCGGCTGTGCGCCGCTCGCGCTCCGCGACGACGGCCCGCGCGCCGATTCGGCCTTCGATCCCGACTATGCCCCCGACCGCGTGCTGGCGGACGGCGAGCGGATTTCGGGTGACGGCTGGACGATCGAGGCGGTCGCAACCCCCGGCCACACCTCGAACCACCTCTGCTTCGCGCTCGTCGAGACCGGCGCGCTGTTCACCGGCGACCATGTCATGGCCTGGTCGACCAGCGTCGTCAGCCCGCCCGACGGCGACATGGCGGCCTATATGGCCAGCCTGTCGAAGCTCTACGACCGCGGCGACCGCGTCTATTATCCCGCGCACGGGCCCGCGGTGACCAAGCCGCGCCAGCTCGTCCGCGGCATGCTCGGCCATCGCAAGCAGCGCGAACGGCAGATATTGCGGGAACTCGAAAAGGGCACAAGCGTCATCCCCGACATGGTCACGCATATGTACAGGGGGCTCGACCCCCGCCTCACCGGGGCCGCCGGGCGCTCGGTGCTCGCGCATCTGCTGGACCTCGAACAGCGCGGCCGTGTTGCGCGCGACGCCGACGAATGGCGGATCGTGGCATGAGCCGTTCGCTGTTTCGCGTCCTCATCCTTGCGGTGCTCGGCGTCGCTATGTTCCTCGGCTGGCGGGCCTGGCAGGATTGGCAGCGCGGCTACGATCCCGAGACCGTCGTCGCGGCGAGCCTGCAGGGCTTGCAGGAGCAGAATGTCCTGGTGCCCTTCACCGCGCGCTATGTTGCGGTGGTCACCTCGACGCAGAGCCGGCTGGGGCTGGAGGCGAAGAAGACGCTGATCATGCCGGGGACGGTGCGCTACGAACTCGATCTCGCCAAGCTGAAGCAGTCCGATCTCGATTGGGATGCGGCGACGGGCGCGCTGACGGTGACGCTGCCGCCGCTGCGGCTCGCGGGTCCCGAAATCGACCTGAATGCGATCAGCGAATTTCGCGACGGCACGATCCTGCTGACCTTGACCGACGCCGAAAAGACGCTCGACGCGGCGAACCGCAAGGCGGCGCAGGCCGAGCTGATCAAGCAGGCGAAGGGCGCGACGCCGATGCGGCTGGCCCAAGGTGCGGCGCGGAACGCGGTTCAGCAGAGCTTCGCGATGCCGCTGAAGGCCGCGGGGATCGACGCGAAGGTGACCGCGCGTTTCGCCAGCGACCCTGCGTCGTGATTGCCCCGCCGCGAGGCGACGTGTAGAGGGCGCCCAGTCCCCAATGGCGGGGGGCAAAAGCCACATAAGGAAAAGCCATGACTGCTCCCGTCCGCGAAAATCTTACCGGCCTCGACCTGCGCGCCGAAATCGACCGCCTCCGCAAGGAGCGCAACGCCGTCATCCTCGCGCATTATTACCAGAAGCCCGAGATCCAGGATCTCGCCGATTTTGTCGGCGACAGCCTCGAACTGTCGCGCAAGGCCGCCGACACCGACGCCGACGTCATCGCCTTCTGCGGGGTCAAGTTCATGGCTGAGACCGCGAAGATCCTGAGCCCCGAGAAGATCGTCATCCTGCCCGATATGGATGCCGGCTGCAGCCTCGAGGACAGCTGTCCGCCCGAGCAGTTCGCGCGCTTCCGCGCCAAGCACCCCGATCATATCGCGCTGACCTACATCAACTGCTCTGCGGCGGTGAAGGCGCTCAGCGACATCATCGTCACCTCGTCGAGCGCCGAGACGATCATCAGTCAGATCCCCGAGGACCAGCCGATCATCTTCGGTCCCGACCGCCACCTCGGCGGCTATCTCAACCGCAAGTTCGGGCGCGAGATGCTGCTGTGGCCGGGGGTGTGCATCGTGCACGAGGCGTTCAGCGAGACCGAGCTCCTGAAGTTGAAAGCGCAGCACCCCGGCGCACCGGTCGCGGCGCACCCCGAATGCCCGCCGCACATCGTCGACCACGCCGATTATGTCGGCTCGACCAGCGGCATATTGCAGTTCGCCAAGACCTTCCCCGGCGACACGCTGATCGTCGCGACCGAGCCGCACATCATCCACCAGATGGAGCTGGCGCTGCCCGAGAAGAATTTCATCGGCGCGCCGGGCGCCGACGGCAACTGCAACTGCAACATCTGCCCCTATATGGCGCTCAACACGATGGAGAAGCTCTACATCGCGCTCCGCGACCTCCAGCCGTGGATCGAGATGGACGAAGAGCTTCGCCTTGCCGCGCGCAAGAGCCTCGACCGGATGCTCGAAATGGCGTCGGGGACGGTGGGCAAGGGCGACCTCGGCCGCCCCTGAGTCGAGTCGCATCCGAGTCGATCTTTCGAAACACTGAGTCGCATCGTAAATTCACCCGCACTCGACGTCGCGGCGAGTCCGAAAATGCTGCAGCCGTGTTACAAAAATGCTGCAACGAATCCGCTAATTGCTAATACCGGACTTATCCACAGTCGGCGGCGCAATCGGGGGCATTTCGCTGCAATTTTTGTTGGCGGGCCCGGCGAGTCATGTCAGCTTCCAATCATCGGACGACGGAGACGACGGACCGCCGGGACAGGAAGGCAGGTTGCAAGACCAGCCGGAGAAGAACGGACCGGATCGACGAGGAAGTGGACCGATACCTGATCACGGAACGCCGCGATTCCCACGAGTTGAGGCGGACCCGAGCAGGATAGGAAATGCAGTCCATCGCTTGGACGGCGACTGCTTCGGCAGACGCAAGAAGAGATGATGAAGGGCTTTCCAGGTGCGGCCGGCCCCCGAAAGGGGGCCGACCAAACCATCGCCGGATAGCTCCGGACCGCGCCGCAAGCATCGTTTTGCGGGCTGCCGATCGCAAGAGAGGTGGACCGGGATGAGGCGAGCGGGCAGCGACCGGAAGGATACCGGATAGTGGGGGTTGGCAGCGATGCCGGCCCCCATTTCGTTTGGGCGCGATGCGGCGAGAGGTCGGGCGAAGTCGTCGGCAGCGCGAGAATGTCCGGTTTCGGACGAAAAAGCGACATCTATAGCATCGTCATCCTGAACTTGTTTCAGGATCCATGGTCCGCCGTTCCCTTTGGCGCTGCGCCGACGAGAGTGCGGGCCATGGATGCTGAAACGAGTTCAGCATGACGAGATTGAGAGGGCAGCTCCCCACCCCAAAGCCGACCCCCCAAAAAAACATCCCACCCCAAAAATTCTTCGGCCTGTGATGCCTGTCACACCGCGGTCGCATGCGGCTGTTTATGCCCTGCTTGCGACCCGGAGAAGTTCCCCGATCGGAACTGATCCCACTTTCCCGGCCGCGCCCCGAGGGGCCGGCCGGGAACCTTTTGCTCCCGGGTCGATTGTGCAGACATTCGGTAAAACGAGCTTCGGACGCGATGAGGCGTCGCGGAAATCTTTCGGTGTGCGGCCCCGCTCGCCGGAACAAGAGGGAGTCTGTCATGGGTATCATCGTTACGCTGATCGTCGGCGGGATCATCGGCTGGCTGGCGAGCATCGTCATGCGCACCGATGCGCAACAGGGGATCATCCTGAACGTCGTCGTCGGCATCGTCGGCGCATTTCTGGGCAATATTCTGGGCGGATTGTTCGGAATGGGCGCCAGCCTCAGCACCTTCAGCCCGATCGGCCTGCTGTGGGCCTTTATCGGCGCCGTCGTGTTGCTTGGCCTGATCAATCTGGTCCGCCGCGGCCGCGTCCGCTGACGCTATGGCGGTGGTGCCCGGCGCCGCCGCCATATCGCTAGGCGGTTCGGGATATTTGGTTTAACATTCGGGTCGCCTTATCGAAAAGGGCGCAGAAAATGATCGTAGGGGGTCCTATATGACTTGGATTATCGCAATCATCATGGGCGGCATCATCGGCTGGCTCGCCAGCATCGTGATGCGCACCGACGCCCAGCAGGGCATTTTCCTGAACATCGTCGTCGGCTGTATCGGGTCGATCCTCGGCCGCTTCCTGTTCGGCAGCTTTCTGGGCGGCGGGCATTTGCGCGGCGATGCCTTCGATCCGATGACCCTGCTCACCGCTTTCCTCGGCGCGGTACTTCTGCTTGGCATCGTCAACCTGATCAGGCGCGGTCGCGTGCGCTGATCGCGCAGCCATAGCGGCCTTTCGGGGCCGGTCCAAAAAGGGCGGTCGGCGCATGCCGGCCGCCTTTTTTCATGCCTTAATGCGCTGGAATATTGCGGCAAACGGGCCTAAGAAGCGCCGCGCCGGTGAAGCGGCGCGGTCGCGTTTCTCCCCCCTTGTCAGGGGTGATTTAATTGGGTAATACACCGTTGAACAGGCCGAGGGTCCGGGGCGCTTGGGCGCTGCGCGGAACCGAGGGCGTGCGGCATGGGATGGCCGGCGGCGGGACAGAGGAAATAGACGTGAACTACGAGCGGAAAGTGGACGCGATGGACAGTCTGGCGGGGTATCATGACGAGAGCGACAACCGGCGTCGCCGAACCCGGCTGATCATCGCGGTAGTGCTGATCGTCGTGGCGCTGGCCGCGGCCTGGTTCGCCTTTTCGTCGGGCAAGGGCGATGGTGCAGCGACCGCCGGCGGCGCCCCGGGGGCTGCGGGCAAGGGCGGCGACAGCGTCCCGAACATCACCGTCGTCATCCCCGGCCGCCAGTCCGTGCAGGCGACGATTTCGGCCAATGGCACGATCGCCGCGCGGCGCGAGATGCCGATCGGCATCGCCGGCGAGGGCGGTCAGGTCGTGCGCGTGCTGGTCGAACCCGGCCAGTGGGTCGGCGCCGGCCAGACGCTCGCGGTGATCGACCGCGCGGTCCAGACGCAGCAGGCGTCGGCGCTCGCCGCGTCGATCCGCGTCGCGCAGGCGGACGCCAGCCTGGCGCAGGCCGAGCTCGAACGCGCCGAGGCGCTGGTGTCGCGCGGCTTCATTTCCAAGGCCGACATGGACCGCAAGCGCGCCACGCGCGACGCCGCGAACGCGCGCGTCCGCGTCGCGCAGGCGCAATATGCCGAGGCGCAGGCGCGCAACACCCGGCTCAACATCGTAGCGCCCGCCGCGGGACTGGTGCTGACGCGCCAGGTCGAACCGGGCCAGGTCGTCGGCGCGGGCAGCGGCGTGCTGTTCCGCATGGCGCGCGGCGGCGAGATGGAGATGATGGCGCAGATGGCCGAAGCCGACCTGCAACGCGTCCCTGTCGGAACGCGCGCAACGGTTACACCCGTGGGCACCGACCTCAACATCGCGGGTCAGGTGTGGCAGGTCGCGCCGGTGATCAACGCCGACACGCGCCAGGGCATGGTCCGCATCGCGATCCCCTACAGCAGCGCGTTGCGCCCCGGCGGCTTCGCCGACGCGCGGCTGATCGCAGGGTCGACCGAAGCGCCGCTGCTGCCCGAGAGCGCAGTGCAGAGCGGTCCCGAGGGCAATTTCGTGCTGGTCGTCGGCAAGGACAACAAGATCGAGCGCAAGCCGGTGAAGGTCGGCGCGGTCAGCGATGACGGCGTGTCGATCGCATCGGGGCTGACGGGCAACGAGCGCGTCGTGGTGCTCGCCGGCGCGTTCCTGAATGTCGGCGACACCGTGAAGCCCGTGCTGCAGAAATCGTCGCAATAAGAGCCACCCGGCAGGCACCCCGCACAAAGGCGTTTGAGTCATGAGTTTCCGCAACATTTCCGCCTGGTGCATCCGCAATCCGGTGCCGCCGATCGTGATGTTCATCCTGCTGTTGCTGGCGGGTCTCGTCAGCTTCAATCGGATGGACGTCAACGACAATCCCGACGTCGAATTCCCCGCGGTGCAGGTCGTCGTCGTGCAGCCCGGCGCCGCGCCGACCGAGCTGGAGACGCAGGTCACCCAGCGCGTCGAGGCCGCGATACGCGGCGTCAGCGGGGTCGACGAAATGTCCTCCTATGTCAGCGAGGGCAACAGCCGCACCTTCGTGCAATTCGCGATCGGCACGCCGATCGACCGCGCCTATAACGACGTCAACCAGGCGGTGCAGCAGATCCGCAGCGACTTGCCCGACGGCATCCTCGAACCGCAGGTCGTGCGCGTCGACATCGCCGGCGGCCCGATCACCTTTTTCGCGGTCCAGGCGACCGACATGACGCTGGAGCAGCTGTCGTGGTTCGTCGACAACACGGTGGCGAAGGAACTGCTCTCGATCCCCGGCATGAGCCAGGTGCGCCGCTCGGGCGGCGTCGACCGCGAGATCCGCGTCATCCTCGATCCCGCGCGCATGCAAAGCTATGGCATCACCGCCAGCCAGATCAACCAGCAGCTGCGCCAGATCAACGTCAACGCCGCGGGCGGGCGCACCGAGATCGCGGGCAGCGAACAGGCGGTGCGCGTGCTCGGTAACGCGGGCAGCGCCTATCAACTGGGCGATTACCAACTGTCGCTGGGCAGCGGCAGGACAATCCGGCTGAGCGACGTGGCGAAGGTCACCGACGGCTATGCCGAACAGCGCAACCTGGCGAAGATCGAGGGCAAGCAGGTGCTCAGCTTCTCGATCGAAAAGGCAAAGGGCGCCTCCGACGTCACCGTCCACGACGAGGCGATGAAGAAGCTGGCCGAGATCAAGAAGAACAACCCCAAGGTGGACTTCAAGATCCTCTTCACGCGCACCGAATATACCAAGGAGCAATATCGCAGCTCGATGGCCGCGATGATCGAGGGCGCGGTGCTCGCGGTCGTCGTCGTCTTCCTGTTCCTGCGCGACTGGCGCGCGACCTTGATCTCGGCGCTCGCGATCCCGCTATCGGCGATCCCGACCTTCTGGTTCATGGAGCTGATGGGCTTCTCGCTCAACGGACTGTCGCTGCTGGCGCTCAGCCTCGTGGCCGGCGTGCTCGTCGACGATGCGATCGTCGAGATCGAGAATATCGTCAGACATATGCGAATGGGCAAGACCGCCTATCAGGCGTCGATCGACGCCGCCGACGAGATCGGGCTCGCGGTCGTCGCGACGACGATGTCGATCGTCGCGGTGTTCCTACCCGTCGCGCTGATGCCCGGCGTGTCGGGGCAATTCTTCATCCAGTTCGGCATGACCGTCGTCTTCGCAGTGCTCGTCAGCCTGGCCGTCGCGCGCATGATCACGCCGATGATCGCGGCCTATTTCCTGTCGGCGCAGGGCGAGCAGGACCATGCCTCGGGGCCGTGGGTCGACCGCTACGAAAATATCCTGCGCTGGACGCTCGACGACAGCAAGCACAAGGCGAAACGCGCGGGTTACGCCCCCGTACCCACGCGGCTGGGCTTCCTGTGGGCGCCGCTCGCCGCGGCAGCGGTCGTGCTGGTTGCCATGGTGGCGCAATATTACCAGCCGGTGCCGGTCGGACAGGATGGGCCCAATCCGGCGATTCACTTCCTGCTCGCGACGCCGTTCAGCATGATTGCCGTGTTCCTGCTCGTCAGCCTGCTGTGCATCCTGTTCGGCGCGATCGCTTATGCGATGGGGGCGCGCGGGTTCGATTTCACGAACTGGGCGAAATTCATGGCCCAGCGCTTCTGGGCGCGTCTGCACGACCATCGCGTGTGGATCGTCGGCATCGGTGTGGCCGCCTTCCTGTCGAGCATCGTCCTCTTCTACTTCCTGCCGAAGCAGTTCCAGCCGACGACCAACAGCGATTACAGCCAGATCAGCTACGAATTGCCGCCGGGATCGACGCTCGCGCAGAGCGAGGTGATCGCCAACCAGATCAATACGATTCTCGCGGCGAACACCGTCGTCGACAACGCCTTCTTCGACGTCAATGTCGGCGGTGGCAGCGTCTATATCACGCTCAAGAAGGAGCGCCCCACGACCAGTGTCGAATGGGAACGCGGCTTGCAGCCCAAGATGGCGGCGATCCCCGACGCGCGCGTCTCGTTCCAGAGCCAGTCGGGCGGCTTCTCGGGCCGTGACATCACCTTCATCATCGGCGGCGACGATCCCGTTGCGCTCGAGAACCACGCGCGCCGGATCGTCCGCGAGATGAGCGCGCTCAAGGAATTGCGCGCGGTACGGATCGAGGGCGACATTCCGCGGCCCGAGATCATCGTCAATCCGCGCATGGACCTCGCCGCCGAACTCGGCGTGACGACCGCGGCGCTCAGCCAGACGATCCGCATCGCGACGCTGGGAGACATCGACCAGAATGCGGCGAAATTCTCGCTGTCCGACCGCCAGATCCCGATCCGCGTGCTATTGTCCGAAGACTCGCGCCGCAGCCTCGCGACGATCGAGAACCTGCCGGTTCCGACCGCCCGCGGCGGTACCGTGCCGTTGAAATCGGTGGCCGAGATCGGCTTCGGTGCCGGTCCGACCGAGCTCCGCCGCTACAACCAGACGCGGCGTATCGTGATCGGCGCCGATCTGGCACCAGGGCTGGTGACCGGCAACGCGCAGACCAAAATCGACAAATTGCCGTCGATCGCGAACATGCCGCAGGGCATTCGCAAGGTGATCCAGGGCGACGCCAAGTGGCAGGCGGAGATGATGCAGAACTTCCTCGTCGCCGTGGTCGCGGGGCTGCTCCTCGTCTTCGCGACGCTGGTGCTGCTCTATCGCCGCTTCCTGTCGCCGCTGGTCAACATGTCGTCGCTGCTGCTCGCGCCGCTCGGCGGGCTGCTCGGGCTCGCAGTCACCGGCATGGAAATCTCGATGCCGGTGTTCATTGGCCTCTTGATGCTGCTCGGCATTGTCGCGAAAAACTCGATCCTGCTCGTCGACTTCGCGATCGAAGAGATGGACCATGGCGTTGCAAAGAACGCGGCGTTGATGGACGCGGGGCGCAAGCGTGCGCAGCCGATCGTCATGACCACGGTCGCGATGGTCGCCGGCATGGTGCCCACTGCCATCTCGCTGTCGGGCGACGGCGCGTGGCGCGCGCCGATGGGCGTGGTCGTGATCGGCGGGCTGATCCTGTCGACGCTGCTGACCTTGTTGATCGTGCCCGCGGGCTTCAGCCTGGCCGACAGCATCGAAAAGCGCCTCGGCCGCTTCTTCTCGCGAAACTTGCTGACCTATCGCAAGGGCGACGACGGCAAGCCGCATTTGGAGGCCGAACCGCAGCCGGCGCAATGATGCAGGCGGCGGTTCGGGCGCGGCGACGGTTGCAACCTTCGCCGCGCTTCGCCATTTGACCCGGATGACCGACCGCGCGCTCTCTCAGCCGATTGGTGTCGCCATCCCGGCGAAGCCGTCCAGCATCCGCGTCGTCGCGACGGGCATGCTCGTCGCGATGGCGGCGATCTTCGTCGCGGCGAAATATTATCAGGACGTCCATCCGGCGGTCGGCTTCATCCGTGCCTTTGCGGAGGCGGCGATGGTTGGCGGGCTCGCCGACTGGTTCGCGGTCACCGCCTTGTTCCGCCATCCGATGGGGCTGCCGATCCCGCACACCGCCATCGTCCCGCGCAACAAAAACCGCATCGGCGACACGCTGGCGCGCTTCCTGCTGACCAATTTCCTGCTGCCGCGGCTGATCGCGCGCAAGATGCAGCAGGTCGACATCGCGGGCGCGGTCGGCAAATTCCTGTCGCAGCCTGCGGAGGGCGGAGGACGGCTCAAGCTCGGTGCTTCGCGCGTCATCGCCGACGCGCTCGGTGCGCTCGATCAGCAACGCCTCGGCGGCATGGTCAAATCGGCGATCGCCGATCGCCTGCGCGAACTCGACGTCGCGCCGCTGCTCGGACAGGCGCTGCAGGCGGCGCTCGCCGAGGGGCGGCATCAGCCGCTGCTCGATGCGATGGTAAAATGGGGGTCAAAGACGCTCGACCTCAACGCAAATCTGATCCACCAGATGGTGCACGAGAATTCGAACGCGATCGTGCGGTTAACCGGGCTCGACGAGAGCATCGCGAACCGAATCGTCGCGGGGCTGGGCAAATTGCTCAGCGAAATGGCCGAAGAGCCCGACCATCCGCTGCGTATCCGCGTCGAAGAAGGCCTCGCCAAGATGGCGCTCGACCTGCAGCACGATCCCGAGGTGCAGGCGAAGGTTGCCAAGGTCCGCGACGAACTGCTCGAGAACAAGGCGGTCAAGCGCTGGCTCGACGGGCTTTGGGAACAGGGTCGCGGCGCGCTGCTCAAGGCCGCGCGCAACCCCGACACGATGCTCGCGGGGCGGATCGGCGAACTGGTCACGCAGTTCGGCACGATGCTGGGCGAGGATCCGCATATCAAGCGCACGCTCAACCGCTATGCGCGGCGCGCGGTGGTCGGCGCGGTCGACAGCTATGGCGAGACCGCGCTCAAGCTGGTGTCCGATACCATTCGCGGCTGGGACGCGAAGACGATCACCGACCGGCTGGAGAGTGCGGTGGGAGACGATCTGCAATATATCCGGATCAATGGGACGCTGGTCGGCGGGCTGGTGGGGGTGCTGATCCACACGGTGGACGTGCTTCTCTAAAGGCAGGCCGCCAGCCCCTCGCGAAAGTTCGGATAGCGCGGCTTCCAGCCGAGCAGGCGTTTCGCCCGGCCATTCGCGACGCGGCGGTTCTCGGCATAGAAGGCGCGTGCAGCTGGCGACAGCCCGGCTTCATCGAGTGTCTGGAGCGGCGGCAAGGGCGCGCCGAGCATTGCGCAGCCCCATTCGACCAGCCGGTTCTGGTGACACGGCTCGTCGTCGGCGAGATTATACACCCCCGCTGGTCCGCGGAACGACGCGAGAATACCGCCTGCGATATCGTCGACATGCACGCGGCTGAAGACCTGATCGGGCAGGGCGATGCGATGCGCGCGGCCTTCGTTTATGCGGTCGAGGATCGAGCGGCCTGGGCCGTAAATGCCCGGCAGGCGAAAGACGCGCATATCGCCGCGCAGCGCCTGCCATGCCGCATCGGCGGCGTTGCGGTCGGCGCGGCGGCCTTTGACGGGCGCCGTCTCGTCGATCCACGCGCCGCAGGCATCGCCGTAAACCCCGGTCGAGGAAAGATAGCCGACCCATGCGGCGGGAGCGAGCGCGATGGCGTCGCCATAGGCGGCGAGCACGGGGTCGGCGCCGGCGACCGGCGGCACCGACGAGAGTATATGCGTCGCCGAGCGCAGCGCCGCATGCACCGCCGCGCTATCGCCGAACGCGATCGACCCGCCGCGCCCGTCCCGTGTCGTGCCGGTCACGTCCCAGCCACGCGTGGTCAGTCGCTCCGCCAGATAGCCCGCGGCATAGCCCAGCCCGAAAATCAGCATATGTCCCATGCCGCGCCTTATTGCGCAGCCCGCGGGCCAAGCCTAGACCCGCCTTTATGACCGATGCCTCCTCGACGCCCGCCATCCCCGTCACCATCCACCGCGGCGACTATCGCCCGCCCGAGTGGCAGGTCCCCGACATCGCGCTCGATTTCGCGCTGGGGATCGCGGAGACCAAGGTTTCGGCCAGCCTGTCGGTCGAGCGCCACGCCGATACAGCGGTACCGCTCGTCCTGCGCGGCGACGGGCTGACCGCAGCGGAAGTGCGCGTAGATGGCGCGGTGTGGAACGACTGGCGGATGGACGGCCCCGACCTGGTGATCGACCTTGGCGACCGCAGCGCCGCAGCGGTCGAGGTCGACACCGTGATCGACCCGAGCGCCAACACCCAGCTGATGGGGCTTTATGCGTCGAATGGCATGCTCTGCACGCAGTGCGAGGCCGAGGGCTTTCGCCGCATCACCTTCCACCCCGACCGTCCCGATGTGCTGAGCCGCTACAAGGTGCGCATGGCGGGCGACAAGGCGAAGTTCCCGATCCTGCTGTCGAACGGCAATTGCATCGAGCAGGGCGAGGGTGCCGACGGCACGCATTGGGCGCTGTGGGAAGATCCCTGGCCGAAGCCGAGCTACCTGTTCGCGCTCGTCGCGGGCGACCTGGTGGTCAATCGCGACAGCTTCACCACCATGAGCGGGCGCAAGGTTGAACTCGGGATCTGGGTACGCAAGGGCGATGTGGAACGCACTGGCCACGCGATGCAGGCGCTGAAGGACAGCATGGCGTGGGACGAGCGCGTCTATGGCCGCGAGTATGACCTCGACCTGTTCAACATCGTTGCGGTCAGCGATTTCAACATGGGGGCGATGGAGAACAAGGGGCTCAACGTCTTCAACACCCGCTACATCCTCGCCGACCCCGACACCGCGACCGACCTCGATTACGACGGGGTGCAGGGCGTCGTCGCGCATGAATATTTCCACAATTGGTCGGGCAATCGCGTAACCTGCCGCGACTGGTTCCAGCTGAGCCTCAAAGAGGGCTTCACCGTCTTTCGCGACCAGAGCTTTTCGGCCGACATGGGATCGCCCCCGGTCAAGCGCATCGAGGATGTCCGCCTGCTCCGAGCCGCGCAATTCCCCGAGGATGCGGGGCCGCTCGCGCACCCGATCCGGCCCGACTCCTATCAGGAGATCAGCAACTTCTACACCGCGACGGTCTATAACAAGGGCGCCGAGATCATCCGGATGATGGCGACCTTGCTGGGCGCCGAGCGCTTCCGCGCGGGCACCGACCTTTATTTCGACCGCCACGACGGCGAGGCCGCGACCTGCGAGGATTTCGTCCGCGCGATGGAGGAGGGCGGCGATATCGACCTCGGCCAGTTCCGCCGCTGGTACGAACAGGCGGGGACGCCGCGGCTGACGCTGGCGCTCATCGAAGAGGGCGGCGACTGGTTGCTCGACATCGCCCAGACGGTGCCGCCGACCCCGGGCCAGCCCGACAAGCGCCCGATGATGCTGCCGCTGCGCCTCGCGGCCTTTGCGATGGATGGCAGCGGGACGGCGATGCCCGACACGCTGGTGACGCTGACCGGTGACAGCCAGCGCGTGGCGCTCGGCCGTTTCGCGGCGCGCCCGGCGCTGTCGGTCAACCGCGGCTTTTCGGCGCCGGTAATCGTCGATTATGTCCGCGCACCTGGCGAACTCGCCTGGCTTGCCGCGCACGACGACGATCCTTTCGCGCGCTACGAGGCGCTGCAGCAGCTGATGCTCGATACGTTGGTGGCCGCGGTGTCGGGCGAGACGGCCGACCATGCGGCGGTGATCGATGCGGTCGCGGGCACGCTCGCGGGACGCGTCGACGACCCGGCCTTCGTGGCCGAGGCGGTGCTGCTGCCGAGCGAGGCGTTCATCGGCGACCAGATGGTAATCGTCGACCCCGACGCGATCCGCCGCGAACGGCTGGCGCTGCAGGCGGCGATCGGCCGCGCGCTCGAGGGCGAATGGCGCGATATCCTCGCGGGCGCGTGCCCGCCCGCGACCGACCTGACGCCCAAGGCCAAGGGCGGCCGCCGCCTGCGCGGCGTCGCCATCGCCTATCTCGCCGCGACGGGCATCGCCGACGTGCCGGCGCTGGTGTTCGGCATCTTCTCGAACGCCGACGGCATGACCGAACGTCAGGCGGCGCTCGCGACGCTGGCGCATGGCGACAGCGCCGAGCGCGTCCACGCGCTCGACATCTTCTACCAGCGTTATCGCGACAATCCGCTGGTGCTCGACAAATGGTTCCAGGTGCAGGCCTGGTCGCTGCGCCCCGACACGGTCGATGCGGTCAAGGAGCTGGCAGGGCACCCCGACTTCACGCTGGCGAACCCCAACCGCGTGCGCTCGCTGTACGGCGCGCTCACGGGCAACCAGGCGGCGTTTCATCAGGCCGACGGCGCGGGCTATCGTTTGATCGCCGATCTGGTCATCGCGCTCGACCCCAAGAACCCGCAGACCGCGGCGCGCATGATCCCGCCGCTGGGGCGCTGGAAACGCTTCGACGAGGCGAGGGCGGCGATGATGAAGGCCGAACTCGAGCGGATATTGGCGCAGCCCGGGCTGTCGCGGGATACGACCGAGCAGGCGTCGAAGAGCTTGTTGGGGTAGCGCCGGATCCTAGCGACCGATGGTGTCGGCCTTGAGTTCGCCGGGTCCCAGATCGATGGCGATCGCGGCGCGCGTGCCGGGCGCCGAGGCCGGTCCATTGCCGGGGGCATAGACCACTGCGGCCTTGTGCGTACGGGCCAGCGCGTCGATCAGGCGGGTGCCGAGGCCGGTGCCGCGCGCGGTGCCGTCGGAGGGCATGCCGGCGCCATCGTCCTCGACCGCCAGTTCGATCGAAGAGGGTCCCGTCTGGCGCAGCGAGACGCGAATTTCGCCGTCGCCGCCGTCGGCATAGGCATATTTGCAGGCGTTGCTGACCCACTCGTTGGCGATCATACCGAGCGCAACGGCCTTGTCGGTGGCGATGCGGACGGGTTCGACGGCGGTCGTCACGCGCCGGATGCCGATGCCGTTCGACCAGCTTTCGGAAAGATCGCGGGCGAGGCCGGCGAGATAGTCGTCCATCGCGACATGTTCGACGTCGTCGGTCGTGTACAGGCGGCGATTGACCTGCGCGACGGTGGCGATCCGCTGCTGGGTCTGCTGCAGCGCCTCGCGCGCGCCGGGGTCGGCCAATGTCTTCGACTGCAACGCGATGAAGGACATGATCATCTGCAGATTATTGGCGACGCGGTGGTTCACTTCCTTCAGCAACGCTTCGAGCCGGGCGTTGCTGACGCGCAGTTCGGCCTCGGCGGTCTCGCGCGCGCGGCGGAGCTGGTCGCGTTCGAGCACTTGGTCGAAGGTCGAGGCGAGCAGGTCGAAGAAATCGCCGCCGACCGATTTCACGACATAATCGTCGGCCCCCGATTTGAGCGCGGCGACCGCGATGCGGCTCTCCTCCGACCCCGTGACATAGACGATTGGCGGGCATTCGCGGAGCGCCCGCAGGGCTTCGAGCGTCGCGAGCCCGTCCTGTCCGGGCATATAATGATCGACCGCGATCAGGTCGAACGCGGTGACCTTGGCCATGTCGACGCCTTCGGCGCCGCTCGCCGCGACGCTGACGTCATAGCCTTTGCGCACGAGCGAACGCTCGGCAAGCCGGCGCATGCCATCGTCGTCGTCGATATAGAGTATGTGGGTCAGGGGAAGTCTCAGGCGGGATCGGGGTCGGGCACCTGAATCACCGACAGGAACAGCCCGAGTTGGCGGATCGCGTCGGCAAAGCTTTCATAGTTCACCGGCTTGGTGATGTAGACGTTGCAGCCGAGGTCGTAGCAGCGCTGAATCTCGATCTTGTCGTCGGTGGTTGTCAGCACGACCACAGGGGTCCGCCGCAACGGGCTGTCGTCGGCTTTGAGCTTGGCCAATATGTCGGTGCCGCTCATGTCGGGCAGGTTGAGGTCGAGCAACACGAGCGCCGGGCCGTTGCGCACCGGGCCGTCGGAGTCCTCGTAGAGGAATTCCAGCGCCGACGTGCCGTCGAGGAAATGGTGAATCTTGTTCGAGATACCGGCGCGGCGGATATTCTTTTCGATGAGGCGCGCGTGGCCCTCATCATCTTCGATCATCACGATATTGACGGATTGTTGGTCAGGCATCCTCTGCTCCGCTTTGCCATTCGATCGGCAAAATCAGCCGGAAGGTGGACCCCACACCCAATTCGGACTCGATTTCGATATTGCCGCCCAGCCGATAGGCAAGCGCGCGCGCATGCGCAAGCCCGATCCCCTCTCCCTGCTGGTCCTGCACCCCCGAGCGGCGGAAGAGGTCAAACACGCGGTCGTGATCGCGCGCCTCGATACCGCGGCCGTTGTCGGTTACCGCGATCCACGCTCGGCCGAGATCGGAGCCGCCCGAAATGTCGATGACGCCGGGCCGCCCGGGCTGCAGATATTTGAGCGCATTTTCGATAAGATTCGAGAGGATCTGCTCCACCGCGACGCGGTCGTTGACGATCGTCGGCAGGGTGCCGACGGTGACCGTCGTGCCGCTTTCGTCGATACGATGTTGCAGGCTGTCGACGATGCCGCGCACTACCGAAACGAGGTCGAGCCTTTCGGGGGCGAGCGTCCGCCGGCCCTGCCGCGAGAGATTGAGGATAGCGTTGATCAGACGGTCCATCTTCTGCGTCGAGGAGCGGATGAAGCCGATCGATTCGGGCAGATCTTCCTCGATCGCGAGACGCGTTGCGGGGTCGGGTGCCGACCATCCGTCGGCATCGCCCTTTGCGAGATAAGCGGCAATGGCCTTGCGCGCCGTCTCGAGTTCGGCGGTGAAGCCCATGACATTGACCAAGGGCGAGCGCAGATCGTGGCTGACGATATAGGCGAAGCGCTGAATCTCGGCATTGGCGCGCTTGAGTTCGGCGGTACGGGCATCGACCGCTTCTTCGAGATTTTCGTTGAGGCGGCGAAGTTCGGCCCGCGACGTGCGCAGGTCCACGAGATTTCGGCGGACCAGCACCAGGGTCGCCGCGGCAACGGCGAGCAGCAGCAAACCCGTCGCGACGAGCGTCCACGTGAACAATCGCTGGGTGCGCAGCTGGCGTGCCTCGCGCTCGCGGAGGAGGCGCACTTCCTCCACCAGCATCGCCTCGACCACCCGGCGCGAGGCGCGTATCTCCAGCACGCCGCGATCGTTCGCGAAATCGGCGAGCAGCCGCTCGCGACCGCTTCCTCTGAGCCCCAAGGTCGCGCGATAATGCTCGGAATAGGTGTCGAGATGGCCGCGCAACGTCTCGGTGCGCGCGATCTGTTCGGGATTGTCGCGAATCAGCTTTGCGAGATTGCGCAGTTGCGTCCGCGTATTCCGCTCCGCCTCGTCCATGATCCGAGCGAAGGAAGCGTTCTGGGTCAGGATCAGCCCGCGCCGCGCGGTTTCCATGCGCTCGGCGGCGCTGGCATAAGCGCCGAGATTGGCCTCGACTGCGAGCGAATGCGCAACCATGCGCGCATCCTCCTCATTCTGCCGCTGGACGTAGAAGGCTACGCCGGCGGCGAACAGCAGCGCCGCGAATCCCGCCGACAACAGCAGGATGATGATGCGATTGGTGCGCGTGTCGCTGCCCAGCGACGATAATTTGGCCGATTGCATCGGGTCGGGATCGCTTTAACCGCCGAGCCACCCAGCGACATCGACCGCGACCTTGTTCGCGGCGCGGGTCAGCGCCTCGCCGACGGGCTTCGCCTCGACCACGCCGCCCAGGTTTTCGCGCGCTTCGAAACGGCGTTGGGTCACATTCTTTCCGCCCGCAGCGACCAGCATCGCCTGATAGACCACCACCGCCTCGCCGGTGCGGGCGTCGACGCCGAATTCCATCAGCTGGCCGGCGAGCTGTTCGCCCGGTGCGGTGAGATATTGCCCCTCGTCGAGGACGACGCGGCCCGAGCGCGCGGCGACGGTTTCGCTGATCAGGCGCTGGAAAAGGCGCTGCGGCGCCTCTACCCATTGCGCGTCCTTGACGTAGGCGACGCTCGACCCGTCCTGCTGCACCGGGATGCGCTGGGTGCGCAGTTTCTGCGGCGCGGTGGGAATGAGGATCGTCAGCGTCGCGGCCTCGGTCGCGGTGCGCGCGGCGCCCGCTGGCGGGGCTGCGTCGGCGTCGAGCGTGAGCAGGAAGGGGGGCGTCTTGCCGCCGAGGCTGAAGCAGCCGGACAGCGCGACGGCGCCGAGAGCTACAAGCAGCGGGGTACGAAAATTGCGGATCATGCGGCTGGTCCTCATTGCTTGTAATCGGGCAGCTTGCTGCCGCTGATGACGGCGCCCGCGCCCTGCTGGTCGAGCTTGTCGGTGAGGCTGGAGAGCGAGGCCGAGGTGCGGCGGAGGTCGCGGATCAGCGCGTTCGCCTCGGGGATCGTGGTCTCGCTGAAGGTCTTGAGCCCCGGCCGCGCGTCGGCGATCGCGCCTTCCAGCGTCTTCATCGAATTGTTCGCGGAGGCGAGCGTGTCGCGCAGATTGCGCATCGCGGGATCGACGTTGCGGTCGATCGTGCCTTGGGTGGCCGCGGCGAGGCTGCCGATCTGCTCTGCAGCGACCCCGGTCTGCTGGATCGCGATGCGCGTGTCGGCGAGCGCGCGTTCGATCGCGGGACCGTTGCGCGCGAGGATCGCGGTCGACGCCTCGACATTGTTGAGGATGCCGCGCAGGCTCGCCTGATTCTCGTCGTCGGCCAGTTCGGCGAGACGTTCGGTGAGGGTCGAGAGACGCTGGAGCAATTGCGGCGCGGTGTTCAGCAGTTCGCCGAGGCCGCCGACGCGCACCGGGATCGTCGGCTTGCCGTCGGGCCCCTTGTCGGTGATCGGCGGCGCGCCCTTGACCCCGCCCGTGAGCGAGATCTGCGACACGCCGGTGAAGCCGACGCCTTCGAGCGCCGCGGTCGTGCCCTGGACGATCGGGACGCCCTCGTTGACCTCGATACGGACGCGGACGAATTGCGGGTCGTTGGGGAGCAGCGCGATCTCCTTGACCTGTCCCACGGGAACGCCCGAATATTGGACCTGCGCGCCCTTGTTCAGCCCGTCGACCGACTGTTTGAAATAGACGTCATATTCGCGCTTGTCGCCGCCGCTGTCGTTCGCCAGCCACACGACGAAGATCGCGAGCGCCGCGGTGAAGAGGAGGACGAAGGCGCCGACGAGGACGTTGTTCGAGCGAGTTTCCATCAGCTTTTCCTATCGCCGCTTCGCGGTTTGGTTCCCGCCCGCCGCCGCGCGGCCCCGCGGTCCGTTGAAATAATCCTGTATCCACGGATGCTCGGTGGCAAGCAGTTCCGGGATGGTGCCGATCGCGATCACCTTCTTTTCGGCGAGCACCGCGACGCGGTCGCACGTCGCATAGAGCGAATCGAGGTCGTGGGTGATCAGGAAGACGGTGAGCCCCATGGTGTCGGCGAGCTCGCGGATCAGCTCGTCGAACTTGGCGGCGCCGATCGGGTCGAGCCCAGCGGTCGGCTCGTCGAGGAAGAGCAAGGCGGGGTCGAGCGCGAGCGCGCGCGCGAGGCCGGCGCGCTTGACCATGCCGCCCGACAGCTCGGCGGGATATTTGGGCCCCGCGTCGGGGGGCAGGCCGACCATCGCCACTTTATAGGCGGCGATCTCGTCGAGCAGCTTCTGGTCGAGGCGCGGATAATATTCGCGCAGGGGGACCTGGATATTCTCGGCAACGCTGAGCGTCGAGAAGAGCGCCCCGCCCTGGAACATCACGCCCCATCGGCGCCGCAGGTCGCGCGATTCCTCTTCGTCGGCGATCTCGCTCAGCGTCTTGCCATAGACTTCGATCTCGCCCGCGTCGGGAGTCTGGAGGCCGATGATCGAGCGCATCAGCACCGACTTGCCGGTGCCCGAGCCGCCGACGACGCCGAGGATCTCGCCCGAGCGCACCTCTAGGTCGAGCCCGTCGTGAATCACCGCGTCGCCGAACTTGTTGACGAGGCCGCGGATACAGATCGCCTTGTCGAACTGCTCGGGCCGCACCGCGTCGGCGGCGGCGAGTTCCTCTTGCAACAGCTGCTGGTCTTCGAGTTCGTCGGCCATCAATTCCATCCGATCGACGAGAAGAAGACCGCAAAAAAGGCGTCGAGCACGATCACGAGGAAGATCGCGGCGACCACCGCCGAGGTGGTGCGCTGGCCGACCTCCTCGGCATTCTGGCGCACCTGCATGCCTTCGTAGCAGCCGGTGACGCCGATCAGCACGCCGAACACCGGCGCCTTGATCAGCATCGCCCAGAAATCGGTCATCGGGATGATGTCGCGGAGCATCTGGATGTAGGTGAGCGGCGGGATTTCGAGCCCGATCCAGCAAAAGACGCCGCCGCCGATGATCGAACAGATGCTGGCATAGAAGCCGAGCAGCGGCATCAGGATCGTCGCGGCGGCGACGCGCGGCAGCACGATCGCCTCCATCGGCGAGACACCGATCGTGCGCATCGCGTCGATTTCCTCGGTCAGCTTCATCGTGCCGATCTGCGCCGCGAAGGCGCTGCCCGAACGGCCGGCAACCATGATCGCGGTCATCAGCAGGCCGAGCTCGCGAATCGAGGCGCGGCCGACGAGGTTGATCGTGAACACCTCAAGCCCGAATTGACGGAGCTGTACCGCGCCCTGTTGCGCGATGACGATGCCGATCAAGAAGGTCATCAGCCCGATGATGGGGAGGGCGTCGACCCCGACGGTCTGGAAGCGCGTGACGATCGCGTTCCAGCGCAGGCGGCGGCGCGCGCGGAGTTGGGTGCCGAGCGCCATAAGCATTGCGCCGAAGAAACCGATGATGCCGAGCAACTCGTTCCACACCGCGGTGCTGGCGACGCCGACCTGTTCGAGCATGCGGGTGAGCGGAGGGCGGCGGTCGCGGTGGACGCGATAGTCGCTCTTGTCGCTGGCGAGCGCGTCGAGCAGGCGCTGCGCCTCCTCGCTGGCGCCGGTGATCTGCGAGCCGTGCTCGCGTGCGGTGCGGGTGACGATCCACGCGCCGACGGTGTCGACGCGTTCGACCGCGGACAGATCGAGCGAGGCGATCGGGCCGAGCGCATCGAGCCGCGAGGGCAGGTCGCCGAGCCGCGCCAGCGTCAGTCGCCCGGTGAACCGGACATCGGCGCCGCCCGCGCCATCGCTTGTTTCGAAGTCCGCCCGGGCCACCATCGCGCACGACCTTGTATTATTTGGACAATGACGGCAAGCGAATCCCGCCGTGCGCCCCGGCCTTGGCCGCGCCGCCGATCGCGGCTAAGAGGCTCAAATGGATGATTTATCCGTCCCCGTTGTACCCGAATATGCGCACCGCGTCGCGATGTACGACATGGACCGCACGATTACTCGCGCGGGCACCTACAGCGGATTCCTGATGCATGTGGTGCGGCGGCGCCAGCAATGGCGGATGCTGCTGACCCCGCTCGTGGGGCTCGCGGGGGCCGCCTATACGCTGGGGCTGATCGACCGCTCGCGGCTGAAGGCGATCAATCTGCGGCTGCTGATCGGCCCGCGCTTCCGCCGCGACGAGATCGCGCCGCTCGCCGAAAGCTATGCCGACAAGGTCGTCGCGCGCGGGCTGCACGGCGCGGCGCTCGAACAGCTCGAGGCCGACCGCGCGGCGGGGTACCGCGTGCTGCTCGCGACGGCGTCCTTCCACCTTTATGTCGATGCGATCGCCAAGCGGCTGAGGATCGAGGATGTGCTCGCAACGCGGCTCGACGAGCCCGACGGCGCCGACCATGTCCACGCGCGCCTGTCGGGCGACAATTGTTACGGCGAAGCGAAATTTGCGCGCATCTCGGACTGGATGGCGGCGAATGCGATCACCCGCGATGCCGCGCATATCCGCGCGTACTCGGACCATGTCTCCGACCACCCGATGCTGCATTTCGCCGACGAGGCGGTCGCGACGACGCCGTCGCGCAAGCTCAGGAAGCTCGCGCCGACGATGGGGTGGACGGTGGTGGATTGGCGGGCGGCGAAGCGGCGATAGATGTTCCCCTCCCGCAGGCGGTAGGGGTTAGGGGTGGGCCAGCACTGTTTCAGGTGCCCACCCGCTGCGAGTAGCGAGCAAGCTCGCAACTCTCTCTGCCGCTCCCGCTTGCGGGAGGGGGATTGATCAAACCGCGTCCAGCGCCTGCGCGAAATCGGCGATCAGATCGTCGGCGTCCTCGATACCGATCGAGATGCGCACCAGATTGTCGGTGATGCCGAGCGCGGCTTTGCGCGCGTCGGGGACCGAGAGGTGAGTCATCGCGGCAGGATGGCTGGCGAGCGTCTCGGTGCCGCCGAGGCTGACTGCGAGCTTGGCGATCTTGAGTGCGTCGAGGAAACGGAAGCTCTCTTCCTCGCCGCCCTTGATGAAGAGCGAAAAGGTAGAGCCGGCGCCGGTGCAGTGGCGCTCGAAGATATCCCTCTGCGACCCTTCGGGCAGGAAGCCGAGATAGCCGAGGCCCTCGACCTTGGGATGATCGCGGAGGAAGGCGCAGACCTTTTCCGCGTTCTCGCCGGCGCGGCTCATGCGGAGTTCGATCGTCTCGAGGCTGCGGAGCAGCATCCACGCGGTGTTGGGGTCGCAGATCGTGCCGATGGTGTTGCGCATCATGCGGATCGGGCCGAGCCAATGCTTCGAGCCGACGACGCCGCCCGCGACGAGATCGCTGTGGCCGCCGGCATATTTGGTCAGGCTGTAGAGCGTGATATCGGCGCCATGCGCGAGCGGCTTCGACCAGAGCGGGCCGAGGAAGGTGTTGTCGATCGCGATCGGGGGACGCGCACCCTCGGCGAAAGCGGCGTCGGTCGCGGCACGCATCGCCTGGACGTCGACGAGCGCATTGGTCGGGTTCGCCGGGCTTTCGAGATAGACCATCGCGACTTTGCCGCCCTGCGCCTCGGCCATGTCCTTGGCGCGGATCAGGATCGCGTCCATCTCGGCGCGCGAAGCTTCGGCCGGGAAATCGACATAGGTGGCGCCGAAGCGCGACAGGATGCGGCCGATCAGCGTCTCGGTCGCGGCGTAGAGCGGGCCCGAATGGACGATGACGTCGTTCATGCTGACATGCGCGAGGAGCAGGGTGGCGATCGCCGACATGCCCGACGAGAAGACGAGCGCATCCTCGGCCTTTTCCCAGACGCCGAGGCGCGCCTCGAGGATTTCCTGGTTCGGGCCGTTGAAGCGCGAATAGACGAGGCCGTCGGCGCCGCCGGGGCGCTTGCCGGTGATCCCCTCGAAATGGCGCTTGCCCGCGGCGGCGCTTTCGAAAGCGAAGGTCGAGGTGAGGAAGACCGGCGGCTTCAGCGAGCCTTCGGAGAGCATCGGGTCGAAGCCATAACCCATCATCAGCGTCGAGGGCTGCAGCTCGCGGTCGCCGATCCGGGTGACGTCCTTCTTGGGCGCGCGGCGCGGCGTGGTGCCGGTGAGGTCGCTGTTGTCGATGGGGGGCATGCGAAAAGACTCCTGCGCAATATAGTTTCACGCGCAACTAGCGCGATTCCCGGCGAAGGTCACCCCAGCATCGCGATCCCCCAGATCACCCCGATCAGCAGCGGTACGCCGATGATGTCGAGCGCGAGCCCCGCCTTCAGCATGCGCGGAAGCGCGATATGGTCGGTTGCCCAGGCGAGCGCATTGGGCCCGGTGCCCGAGGGAAGCATGAAGCCCCAGCTCGCCGCCATCGCGACGGGCAGCGCGAGCAGGATCGGATCGACCCCGGTGGCGGCGATCAGTGCGGCGAGCACGGGCATGATGCCGCTGGCGGTCGCGACATTGCTCGCGAATTCCGTGATCAGAATCGTCAGCGCGACGATGACCGCGGCGAGCAATATCGTCGGGATGCTGCCGAGCGGAGCGAGCACGGTGCCGAGCCACGCGGCGAGGCCGCTCTCCGTGATCGCGGCGGCGAGCGCGAGGCCGCCGCCGAACATCATGATGACACCCCATGGCGCGCGGTCGGCCTCCTTCCAGACGAGCAGGGGCCGGCCGGTGCCGTCGGGAAGGACGAAGAGCAAGAGGCTGCCCGCGACCGCGATGGTGCCATCGGTGAGTGCGCCCTTGGGCAGAAGGGGTTCGAGCCAGGGCTGCGCGATCCAGGCTGCGAGCACGAGCAGGAACACAGGCACGACGCGCCGCTCGGCGGTCGACCAGATCGCCTGATTGCCGAGCGCGGCGGCGGCGGCCTGGCCGTCGAAGGGATGCGCCGACAAGCGCTGGACGCGCGCGACGATGAGCATCGCGGCGGGGGTCGCGAGCAATACCACGGGCACGCCGTAGATCGCCCAGTCGAGGAAGGAGATGCGGAGGCCCAGCGCCTTTTCGATCAGCCCCGCGGCGATGGCGTTGGTCGGGCTGCCGACGAGCGTGCCGAGCCCGCCGATCGACGCGGCGAAGGCGATGCCCATCATCACCGCGCCGGCAAAACCCTCGCGCTCGCCCTCGAGCACGCCGCCGGCACGCACGACGGCGAGGGCGATCGGGATCATGATGAGCGTGGTCGAGGTGTTCGAGATGAACATCGAGAGCAGCGCGGTCGCGGCCATGAAGGCGAAAAGCAGTCCGGTCGCGGTCGGCGAGGCGCGCTTCAGCAGCGCTAGCGCGAGGCGGCGGTGGAGGCCGACGCGCTCGATCGCGAGCGCGAGGAAGGCGCCGCCGAGGATCAGGAACAGGATCGGCGAATAATATTCCTTGGCGATGGCATTGGCGTCCATCACCCCGAAGGCGGGCGCCGCGAGAAAGGGGAGCAGCGCGGTGACGGTCAGCGGCAGTGCCTCGGTCATCCACCAGATCGCCATCAGCACGGTGAGTGCGGCGATATGCCAGGCCGTGGCCTCCATGCCTGCGGGGGCGGGGAGCGCGAGCATGATGACGAAGGTCAGGAGGCCGCCGATCAGGCCGAACCAGCGTGTACGCGTCATCCGTCCCGTTCCTCCCCCGCCCGCCGATCAGGCGAGGCCGATCACCGACAATTGGCGGCCATAGCTGTTCTCGGCTTTGTGGCACGCGCGGCGATAGCTGAAATAGTCTTCGGCCTCGGCATAGGTGTCCTGCCCGCCGAGGGCAATTCGTGTCACCCCCGCCGCGGCGACGAGCGCGGCGACATAGGCGGCGATGTCGAACATCGCATGGCCGTGCTTGCCTGCGGCGAAGAAGCGCTCGTTGGCGGGATCGTCGGCGACGAAGGCCGCGACGAAGCCGTCGTCGACCTCGTAGGAGGCGCGGCCGATGCACGGGCCGATCGCGGCGGCGATGTTGGCGCGGGTTGCGCCGAGGCTTTCCATCGCGGTCAGAGTGGCGTCGGTGACCCCGGCGATGGCGCCCTTCCAGCCGGCGTGCGCCGCCGCGACGACCCCGGCTTCGCGGTCGGCGAAGAGGACGGGGACGCAGTCGGCGGTAAGAATGCCGAGGAGGATGCCAGGCGTGCGCGTGGCGAGCGCATCGGCCTCGGGACGCGCGGTCAGGTCGCTGGCTTCGTCGATGACGACGCAGCGATTGCCGTGAACCTGGTAGAGGCCGGCAAGCGCGGCGCCGGGCAGCACGGCGTCGGCGACGCGGCGGCGGTTCTGGGCGATCAGCGCGGGATCGTCGTTCGAGCCGAGCCCGCAGTTGAGCGAGGCAAGGTCGCCGCGCGATACCCCGCCGCGGCGGCCGAAGAAGCCGTGGGGGATGCCGTCCAGCGGCGCGGCGGTGACGAAAGGCGCGCTCACAGGTCGAGCCGAAAAAAGCGGTCTTCGTCGACATGGTTGCCGACGCGGAAGGCGTTGCGGCCGACGTCATAGAAGCCGTAGCGGCGATACACCGCCTGCGCGCGCGGATTGTCGGTAAAGACCGAGAGATAGAGCTCCGACGCCCGCTCGCGCGCCCAGGCGATACCCCAGTCCATCAGGCGGGCGGCGAGGCCCGTGCCCTTGGCCGCCTCCGCAAGGTAGATCTGGTGGAGTTCGACAGCATCGTCGGCCGGTTGCCCGGGGGGCAGGTCGAAATCGAGCGGGCCCATCTTGATATAGCCGAGGATCGCGCCGGCTTCATCGCGGACGAGCGCGATCGCATAGGCGGGATCCGCGATCTGCGCGCGCACGCGGTCGGGCGGGTTCCAGGTCGAGAGGAAGAGCGCGAGGTCGGCGGGGTCGTAGAGATGGCCGAAGGTGTGGACGAAGCTCGCCTCGGCGAAGGCCGAGAGTGCCTCGGCGTCGGCCGGCTGGGCGATCCGGATATCGGTCATGCGGCAAATCCTGCGGGCTGTGGCCAGCCGGGCGCGGCGAAGGCCATGACTTTGAAGAGACTGCCCATCGCATCGGCCTCGACGAGGCGGTCGCGCTGGGTCTTGAGGTCGGCGGCGCGGTCTGGGGCAGCAGCGCTCAGCGCCTGCAGCCGCGCGTCGATGCCGAGGCGGCGGAGCCATTCGCCCTGCGTGGCGAGATGGGTGACCGCGACCTTGGCGGGCTGGGCCGCGGTCGCGAGCGCGGTGAAATCGACATGCGCGGTGAGGTCGGCCTCGCCCGGCGTGTCGAAGGGATCGGCGAAGGCGTGTGCCTTGACCGCCTGCAGCGTGTCGCCCGCGGCGGGGCCGGCATAGCCATAGTCGATGGCCAGCATCGCGCCGCCCTGCCGCGCGAGACGGAAGGCGCAGCGCTGCATCATCGCGGCCGACAAGGGCGCGGTTTCGACGATGCTGGCTTCGGGCGCGTTCGCGAGCGCGGCGGGGATGGCCTCGTCGGCGGGGGTGTCGCCGGGGACGGGCGCCAGCTTGCCGTCGCGACGCTCGACCATCAATTCGCGCCAGCCTGCGGCGGTGCGGACATATTGGTGGATCGGCAGCGCGTCGAAAAACTCGTTGGCGACGATCAGCAGCGGCGCGTCGTCGGGCAGCGCGTCGATATCGTCATGATGCTGCGCGGCGGGAAGGCGCGCCAGCTGCGCCGCCCGCAGCATCGGGCTGGTCTCGACGAGGTGGATCGTCCGCGGGACGCAGCCGAAACGCGCCGCGGCGCGCAGCGCGTCGGCCGCGAGCGTCCCGCGGCCGGGGCCGAGCTCGGCATAGTCGAAGGCGGGGCTTCCTGCGCGCGACCAGAGGTCGGCGATCCACAGGCCGATCAGTTCGCCGAACATCTGGCTGATCTCGGGCGCGGTGGTGAAATCGCCCGCGGCGCCGAGCGGGTCGCGCGTCGCATAATATTGGCTGTTGGCGCGCGCCATATAGTCGGCGACGGTCATCGTCCGCGCCGCCGCCAACTCCCGGATCAGATTTTCGGGGGTCGGCGGACCGTCAGGCAACGGCATCGGGTCCGGCGATGGGCTCGACGCGCTGGCGGCGGTTCTTCGCGGTGGCGACGAGCCAGATGCCGCCGAGGATCATCGGCACGCAAAGCCACTGGCCCATCGACAGGCTGGTGTTGTCGACGACCCATTGGCGCTGCACATCGGGCTGGCGCACAAATTCGATCAGGAAACGGCTAACGCCATAGTCGATCGCCGCGACGCCGAAGAGGAGGCCGGGCTTGTAGCGCGCGTCGGTGCGCCAGAAGAGCCAGCCGAGGATCGCCATCATCACCAGACCCTCCATGCCGGCTTCGTAGAGCTGGCTCGGGTGGCGCGGCAGGTCGCCGGCGGGGTCGGGAAAAACGATCGCCCAAGGCACCGTCGTCACGCGGCCCCACAGCTCGCCGTTGACGAAATTAGCGATGCGGCCGAGGAACAGGCCGAAGGGGATGACGCAGGCGATATAGTCGCAGAAGCGCAGGAAATTCAGCTTTTCCTTCTTGGTCACATACCAGATCGCGATCAGCACGCCGATGGCGCCGCCGTGGAGCGACATGCCGCCGTCCCACAATCTGAAGATTTCGATCGGTTCCTGAATATAGCGTTCGAGGCCATAGAAGAGCACATAGCCGAGCCGCCCGCCGAGGATGATGCCGAGCATCGCATAGAAGATCATGTCGTCGGCGTGGCGCCGCGCCATCGGGGCGCCGGGCTGTTCAATGAGCTTCAGGAGGTACCAATAGCCGAGGAAGATGCCCGCGAGATAGGCGAGCGCGTACCAGCGGATGGGCAAACCGAAGACGCTGAAGGCGACTTCGCTGTTTTCCCCCATCAACTGGGTGAAGTTCACATATTGCGTCGCTTCGGCTAAGGTTGCAAAAAGAAACATATAGTCGCGCTGTCCTTCCCCAGGAGAGGCCTCCCCATAAGGGGTATGGCGAGCGAGACCAAGAGGAGAGATGCCCGATGCCATCCGCGCTCGATTTGCGCCTGGAAGCCGCCTATAATCTGATCACCGGTCCCGGCGGACCGATCCAGATCGGGTCGGTCGAACGTTTCGGGCACAGCCTGCCCGTGATCGCCAACGCGCCGACGAATCTGGCCGACTATGCCGGCTTTTTCGCCATGCAGCATGGCGACGCGACGTTCCTGGTCGAGGGCGACGAGCGGCTGAGTTTCAAAGAGGTGTATCTCGCGGCGCGGCAGGTCGCGGCGGGGCTGATCGACGGCCATGGCGTGCAGCGCGGCGACCGCGTCGGCATCGCGATGCGGAACGCCAACGCCTGGTGCGTCACTTATCTGGGCATATTGCTCGCGGGCGGTTGCGCGACTTTGCTCAACGGCTGGTGGCAGGGCGGCGAGCTCGCCGCGGGGATCGACGATGCCGAAGCGAAGCTGGTGATCGCCGACGTCCAGCGCGCGGCGCGGCTTGCCGAGCCGGGGGTCAGCCATGGCGCCAAGGTCATCACGCTCGACATCGCGCAGCCGATCGCCGCGGCGATCGCGCCGATCGCGGCGGGCGGCAGTTCCGAGACCGTGCTGCCGACGCTGACCGGCGAGGACCTCGCGACGATCCTCTTCACCTCGGGCTCGACCGGCCAATCGAAGGGCGCCTATTCGCGCCATCACGCGGTGGTGCAGGCGATCTTCAACTATGTGACGCAGACCGCGAGCATCGTGCATCTGCTGACCGAGGACGGGCTGATGTCGGACATCCAGCCTGCCACGCTTGTCTGCACGCCGCTGTTCCACGTCACCGCCGAGATTCCGGTGTTCCTCCAGAGCCTGGCGCTCGGGCGTAAATTGGTGCTGATGCCCAAGTGGAACGCCGAGGAGGCGATGCGGCTGATCCAGGATGAGCAGTGCAATTATTTCGTCGGCGTCCCGCTGATGAGCTACGAGATCCTCACGCACCCCAATCGCAAGAATTACGACCTGTCGACGTGCAAGAGCTACGCCGGCGGCGGCGCGCCGCGCCCGCCCGAGCATGTGAAGCGCCTGTCGGAGGAGATGGGCGACGCCAAGCCCTTGCTCGGATATGGTCTCACCGAAACCAACGCGGTCGGCTGCGGCATCATCAACGAAAATTACCTCGCCAAGCCGATGTCGACGGGGCCGGCGTCGAAGCCGCTGGTCGATCTCGCGATCCTCGACGACGACGGCAATGTGCTGCCGCAGGGCGGGGTCGGCGAAGTGTGCATCCGGTCGGTGTGCAATTTCGAGGGCTATTGGAACAACGAAGCCGCGACGAAGGCGGCCTTTTTCGACAATGGCTATTTCCGCTCGGGCGACCTCGGCTATCTCGATGCGGACGGCTATCTGTTCATCGTCGACCGCAAGAAGGACATCATCATCCGCGGCGGCGAGAATATCAGCTGCCAGGAGGTCGAGGCGGCGATCTACGAGCATGAGCAGGTCAACGAATGCGCGGTGTTCGGCCTGCCCGACGAAAGGCTGGGCGAATGCGTCGGCGCGGTGGTGTGGGTCAAGCCGGGGAGCGCGGTGACCGCCGACGACCTCACCGCGTTCCTGAGCGCACGGCTCGCGCCGTACAAGGTGCCGTGCCGCATCTGGATGTCGAACGACGCCTTGCCCAAGCTTGGCAGCGAAAAGATCGACAAGGTCAGCTTGCGCAACCATTATCGCGGCGAATATGCGACGGAGGTCGCGGCGTAACCAAAGGGGCGAAGGGAGCGAATGGGGAATATGGCCGAGGCTGAAGCCCCTATCGCTCCCCCCGAGTTGGCGCCCGCTCGGTCTCCGGTGCGCGTCTATCGCCACCGGCTGCCGGTGCGCGTCTGGCATTGGGTCAATGCAGTCACCTTGCTCATCCTGCTGATGAGCGGGCTGATGATCTTCAACGCGCATCCGCGCCTCTATTGGGGCGACTATGGCGCGAACGCCGACCATGCCTGGCTGGCGATCGCGGCGCAGGGCGACACCGGTTATCTCCGGATCGGCGAGGTAAGGATCGAGACCACGGGCGTGCTCGGGCGCTGGACCGATAGCGACGGCGTGGTGCGCAAGCTGGCCTTTCCGGGTTGGGCGACGATTCCGACGAGCTACGACCTAGCGAGCGGGCGGCGCTGGCACCTGCTCTTTGCGTGGGTGCTCGCGATCGGGTTGACGCTGTACATGGTCTGGACCGCGTTCGGCGGGCATCTGAAGAAGAACCTGCATGTTCGGCGGGCCGAATGGGCGCCGCGGCATATCTGGCAGGACATCAAGGATCATGCGCGGCTGCGCTTTCCGCGCGGCGCGGCGGCGGCGCGTTACGGCATCTTGCAGAAGCTGTCTTACATCGGGGTGATCTTCGTGCTGCTGCCGCTGATGATCTTTACCGGCCTCGCGATGTCGCCGGGGATGAATGCGGCGTGGCCGTGGCTGGTCGAGGTCTTCGGCGGGCGGCAGTCGGCGCGCTCGATCCACTTCATCGCGGCATGGGCGCTGGTCGCCTTCTTCGTCGTGCATATCGTGATGGTGCTGCTCGCGGGGCCGGTGAACGAGCTGCGCTCGATGGTCACCGGCTGGTTCCGCCTGCCCCCGGAGAAGCAGACATGAGCGGCGGGATCATTTTGCCGCGGCGGCGGCTGATCGCGGGCGCGGGCGGGCTCGTCGCGGCGATGCCCCTGCTGTCGGCGTGCGACGCGATCAACGAGGCGCCGATCACGCGCAAGATCCTGTCGATGGGCGAAGAGATGCATCAGGCGAGCCAGCGCGCGTTGATGGACCGCGATGCGCTAGCCCGCGAATTCACCCGCGCCGACCTGTCGCCGGTCTTCCGCTCGAACGGGACCAAGCTGCCGCCGGGCACGGCCTATGCCGGGCATGCCGCGACAGGGTTCGCCGACTGGCGCGTCGCGGTGACGGGACTGGTGAACAAGCCCTTGTCGCTGTCGATGGCCGATATCCGCGCGATGCCGCAGCGGACGCAGATCACGCGCCACGACTGCGTCGAGGGGTGGAGCGCGATCGGCGAATGGACCGGGGTGCCGCTGTCGCGCATACTCGCGGCGGCGGGGCTGAAGGACCGCGCGCGCTATATCGTCTTCCGCTGCGCCGACCGGATCGGCGACGCGCTCTATTATGAGAGCTGCGACCTGGTCGATGCGCTACACCCGCAGACGATCCTGGCGTGGGCGCTCAACCGCGAGCCGCTGCCGATCGCCAATGGCGCGCCGCTGCGCCTCCGGATCGAGCGGCAGCTGGGGTATAAGCACGCGAAATATCTGACCGGGATCGAGGCGGTCGCGAGCCTCGATGCCATCGGCGCGGGCAAGGGCGGCTTCTGGGAGGACCGCGTCGATTATGAATGGTATGCGGGGATCTAGGTCGGATATTTCGCGTTCATGCCCCGCCAGCTGAGCGCAACCAATTTCTCCAGCACCTCGAGATCCACGTCGGCTAGCTTCTTGATGTAGAGGCAGGCCTTGCTGCTCGTATGCTTGCCGAGCTTCGCGAGCAGCGCATCGGCCTCGCCCTGCAGGTCACCATAATGGTCCCCCATGACATAGAGCGTCATCGCGCCCTTGCGCGGGCTGTAGCCGGCGCGGCACATCGTCCCCGAATGGCCGCTGTCGTACTGATAGTCATAGCTGCCGTAGCCGATGATCGATGGCCCCCACATCTTCGGCTCCTGCCCGGTGGCGCGGCGGTGCATCGCGTCGACGATCTCCGCCTCCTCGCGGCGGCGCGTTTCGGGGATGGCGGCGATAAAGTCGGCAACGGTCATTTCGGTGGGCTTGGTCTTCACCTCGGTCTTGGCCATGGCTTTTCTCCTCAGGTTTCGGCGCGGTGCATCAACAGGCGCGCGGCGGGGCCGAAGCCGACCAGCGCGGCGCCGAGGAAGGGCAGCGCCACGACCCACAGGCGGACGCCGGTGACGCCGAGCGGGCTCGCGATGCTGATCGCCGCGGTCATCGCGAGGCCGGTGCAGATCATCAGCATGCCGAGGATCAGCCGCGCGTGGGTGACGTCGCCCTCGGCCGCCTTGCCGCCGCTTTCGTAGCGCGCGAAGAGCAGGATGAAGGGGAAGAGCAAAGCGATGTACAGCGCGAACCAGATCGGGCGCGCGAGCCACCACTCGGTGCTGCCGGGCGCTGCATGGAGGCCGACGCCGCCGAGCAGCCAGGCGGCGATCATCACCAGCACGAAGGCGGTGAGGTGCCAGAGATAGACGGACATGATCATTCCGTTGATGAGCACGACGGTCGTCCATGCGGTGATCCCGGCGAGCACCCGGCGCGCGGGTTTTTCGAGCGCCAGCGCGAGGCCGGTCTGCGCGATGCCGAGCGCAAGCAGCGCGAGTGTGGGGGGCATCGAGTTGCTCAGGGTCGCGCCGGGGACGCCGATCATCGCAACGGGATAGGGACCGAGGCCGACGAGCAGGCCGAGCGCGACCAGCCCCGCGGCCGCCCAGAGCAAGGGTGCGGCGAGGCGGCCGTCGTGCCAAGCATAGCCGAGCTGGTGGATCGCGACCCAGACGAAGACGAAGTTGAGGAAATTGACATAGGCTATGCCGAATTGCAGCGTCGCTACGTCGACCGCCACCGCCGCAGCGACGAGCGCGACGAAGGAGGCGAGGCCGAAGCGCCGCCATGCGGCGTGGCTCCACGGGGTCAGCGCGGTGACGATCAGATAGACGGCGAGAAACCAGACGGGGACGAGCGCGAGCTGCGCCGCCATTTTGACGACCGCGCGGTCGATACCCGCCTGCGTGCCGAACAATGTTACGAGCGCCCAGATGAGCAGCAGCGGCAGTACCGGATTGATCAGCCGCCGGACGCGCGCCGCGAACCAGGTGGTGAAGCGCCCGCCGCCCCGCTGCGTCGCGGCCCACGAAAGCCCGTTCGAGAAGCCGCCGACGAGGAAGAAGAGCGGCATGACCTGGAAACCCCAGGTCAGCCACTGCGTCCAGGGCAGGATGCCGAGCAGGTGCCCGCCCTCGACCGCGCCGTCCTTCATATAGGGCGCGGCGACGAGCCAATGGCCGATGACGACCGCGAGGATCGAGAAGGCGCGCAGGAAATCGACATAGCGGTTGCGCGTCGGCGGCGCCTGTTCGGCCATCGCGCGGGCGCGCGACCAGAGCGTCTTCTTCGGCGATGTCGCCATGTCCCTAAATCTCCCCTCGCCGGACAAGTGGACGGGAAACAATGATAAAGACTTAGCCGCTTTCCGCAATGTCCAGCCGCGCGGCCACCGCGCGCGCCAGACCGGCCACCGCGGCGCGCAGCTCCGCGGGCGCCTCGATGTCGATCTCGGGCCCGATACCGAGCAGCATCGGGGCGGCGGCGTCGATACCCTCGATCGGCAGCGTCAGGCGGCGATGGCCGGCGGCGTCGGGGGCTTCGGCGCCGGCGACGGCATCGGCGGCCCAGGCGCCGAGCAGTCGGAGGCGCTGAAGCCCGAGCGGCGAGGCGCGCAGCGTCGCGCGGCCGGGGCGGAGGCGCGCTTCGAAATCGCGGGTCGAGTCGGTCCACCATGCGGCAAGGTCGAAATCGGCGGGGCGTGCGGCGTCCTCGTCGAGGATCGCGAGCGTCTTTATGTCGGCGACGGTGAAGGTCAGCACGCGCTCGCCGCTCGCCGCGACGAGATAATGATTGCCCGCCTTGAGCACGATGCCGAGCGGGTCGAGCGTCCAGTCGCGCGTGCCGCGCCAGCTGGTGTAGCGGACGCCGATGCGCCGCCGGTCGATCACCGCGCGCGCCGCGGCGGTGAGGTGCGGCGCGGGGCGCGCGGCGCGGTACCAGTCGAGCGTGTCGATGTGGAAGGCGCGCGCGATGCGGTCGGCCTCGGCGCTGCCGCTCTGGGGCAGCGCGGCGAGCAATTTGCCGCGCGCGCGCTTGGCGGGTCCGCCGAGGCCGAGCGCCGCGGCCTGGTCGGGCAGGCCGACGAGCAGTATTGCCTGCGCCTCCTGCGGATCGAGCCCGGTGAGGCGCGTGCGATAGCCGTCGAGCAATTGGAAACCGCCGCCGGGGCCCCGGTCGCCATAAACGGGGATGCCCGCGGCGCTGAGCGCGTCGATGTCGCGGTAGATGGTGCGTTCGGACACCTCGAACTCGGCACCGAGGTCGGCGGCGGTGAGCCGCTGGCGCAGCTGCAGCAGGATCAGGATCGAGAGGAGACGGCTCGCGCGCATTTTTTCGCTCTAGCAGAAAATAACTGACAGGGAATGTCAGGAGTGGGGGCGTAGGGCGGGGCATCAACCCGGAGGGACGCATGACCGACATCGACCGACGCCATCTCATGGCCCTCAGCGCAGGAGCCCTTATGACCAGCCTGATCCCCGCCGCTGCGGCCGCCGCGGCGATCGATCCCAAGCCTGTCGGCAAGCCGGGTGACTTCGATTTCCTGACCGGCGAGTGGCGCATCCACAACCTCTTTCGCGAAAAGGGAACGTGGATCGAATTTCCCGGCGAGGCGACCGTGGTGGCCATCCTCGGCGGCATCGCGAGCGTCGAGGAGCTCCGCATTCCCGCAAGGGGCTTTTCGGGAATGGGGCTGCGGCTGCTCGACGTCGAGAAGAAGATCTGGTCGGACCATTGGGTCAACGCCAAGTCGGGCGTCGTCGCGGTGCCCGGGCAGCTCGGCGTGTTCGAGGACGGGGTCGGGACATTCCTGTCCGCAGGCGAGGGCGAGGCGGGCGCCGAGCTTTACCGCGGCATGTGGGACCGGATCACGCCGACCAGCTGCCGTTGGTTCCAGAGCGTGTCGCGCGATGGCGGCGAGACGTGGGACGACGGGTGGTTCATGGATTGGACTAGGGTCTAACTTCACACCCTCCCCTTTAGGCGAGGGCAGCGAGACTTGGCAGCTTGCTGCCTATGTCGCAGCGGGTGGGGGCCCGAAGCCTTGAGCAGGCCGCGGGCCCCCACCCCAACCTGTCCCCTGAAAGGAAGGGGCTTTATGCCGTCACCCGTCGCAGTCGTTCCAATAATCCTTGTTCGTGGTGCAGCTCTGCAGCCCCGAATAATGATTCACCGTGCACACGGTCTTCATCGGGCAGGCCTTGAACGCGCGCGGCGTATATTGCGGCGGCGCCTTGGCCTTGGTGAAGGCGGCGACCACCTGTTCGCGCAAGGGGACAAGCTGGCCACGGATATTGTCGTCGCCGCGGGTGATGCCCTGGTCCATCCAGTAGAGGATCTCGTCCTCATGCTCGAGCGGGTTCTTCATCTGGAGCAGCGACGAGGCGGCCATCACCGCGCCATAGGGTTCGCCCTGCTCGGCGACGGTGCGCGACAGGCGATAGGCGAGCTTGAAATCCTGCTTCACCCCGCGGTCGCTGTTGATCATGTCGAACGCCATGATGATCGCGTAGAAATGCCCGCGCTCGGCGGCGAGTTTGAAATTCTCGAACGCCTTCTTGTAGTCGCGCTTGACCCCGAGGCCCTCGTGATAGTGGAGCCCGACGCGGTAGATGGCGTCGATATGCCCCGCGGCCGCGGCCTGGCTCAGCAGGTCGAACCCCTTAGCATGATCCTTGGTCGCGCCGAGCGCGCCCGCGGCGTGGATCGTGCCCATGGTGAACAGCGCCACCGGATCGCCGAGCTTCGCCGCCTCGTTGATCATCTCGAGACCTTCCTGCGGGGTGCCGCCCTCGACACTGCCGTTGAGCCACGCGATGCCGAGTTCGCTGAGCGCGGCGGGGTCCTTCTGCTTGTGGTAGAAGGCGGCGGCGGCGTCGCGGCCCTCGATCGTCTTGATCTGCCAGCTGCCGCCGCGCGCGATCATTTCGGGAAGCGGCGGGGCGCAGGGGGTTCCGTTCCGCGCGCTCGCCTCGTGCGCCACCGCCCAGTCGCGCGCCGTGGCGGACATGGCGGTGCCATTGTGGAAGTCGTGCACCAAAAGGTCATAGGCATTATGGCAATCGACATTCTGGTTATATTCGCGCGCCGGGTCGGGCATCGAGCCCCCGGCGCTCTGGAGGGAAGAGGCGGCGCCGAGCATGAAAAAGGGCGCGGCGATAGCGTAAACTATCCGCATGATGGATATCCTTGCGAGCGCGTCCCCGCGCGCATCATGCCGCAAGTTCGGGCTGGAAACTTGTAAGAATGCGCCAAGGCGTTGCGCGTCGCGGGTCGGCCTGTTAGGCGCCCCGGCGTCTTTCCTCGCCAAAAGGTGCCCTGCATGTCCGAGTCCATCAAGCGCGTCGTCCTCGCCTATTCGGGGGGGCTCGACACCAGCGTCATCCTGAAATGGCTGCAGGTGACCTATGGCTGCGAAGTGGTGACCTTCACCGCCGACCTGGGACAGGGCGATGAGCTGGAGCCCGCGCGCGCCAAGGCAGTGCTGATGGGGGTGAAGCCCGAGCATATCTATATCGACGATGTCCGCGAGGAGTTCGTGCGCGACTTCGTCTTCCCGATGATGCGCGCCAATGCCCGCTACGAGGGCGATTATCTGCTCGGCACCTCGATCGCGCGGCCGCTGATCTCGAAGCGGCTGGTCGAGATCGCCAGGGAAACCGGCGCCGATGCGGTCGCGCATGGCGCGACGGGCAAGGGCAACGACCAGGTGCGTTTCGAGCTTAGCGCCTATGCGCTCAACCCCGACATCAAGGTGATCGCGCCGTGGCGCGAATGGGATCTGACCAGCCGCACCGCGCTGATCGAGTTCGCCGAAAGGCACCAGATTCCGGTGCCCAAGGACAAGCGCGGCGAAAGCCCCTTCTCGACCGACGCCAACCTGCTCCACACCTCGTCCGAGGGCAAGGTGCTCGAAAATCCGTGGGACGAGACCCCCGACTATGTCTATTCGCGCACGGTCAATCCCGAGGATGCGCCCGACACCCCCGAATATATCACGGTCGATTTCGAGCGCGGCGACGGCGTCGCGCTGAACGGCGAGGCGATGTCGCCCGCGACCTTGCTGGCGGCGCTCAACGAGCTTGGCCGCAAGCACGGCATCGGCCGCCTCGACCTCGTCGAGAACCGCTTCGTCGGCATGAAGTCGCGCGGCATGTACGAGACGCCGGGCGGCGAAATCTACGCCCGCGCACACCGGGGTATCGAGAGCATCACGCTCGACCGCGGCGCGGCGCACCTCAAGGACGAGCTGATGCCGAAATATGCCGAGCTCATCTACAACGGCTTCTGGTTCGCGCCCGAGCGCGAGATGCTGCAGGCAGCGATCGACCACAGCCAGGAAAAGGTCAGCGGCACGGTGCGGCTGAAGCTCTACAAGGGCAATGCCGGCGTCGTCGGGCGCAAGTCGCCAAACAGCCTATACAGCGAGCGCCATGTCACCTTCGAGGACGATGCCGGCGCCTATGACCAGAAGGATGCCGCGGGCTTCATCAAGCTGAATGCGCTGCGGCTCAAACTGCTGGCGAAACGCGACCGCTGAGGCGGTCCGGCGCGATTGGCGCAGCGGTCGGCGCGGAAGCGCCGCGCGCGGGTCGACGCCTCCTCCGGTCGATGATAGGCGCGGGTCTGGACCAGCAGGAGACTGGCCGCCGGGATGAGGCTGCCGCCAGCGAGGGGGTAGGCCATGGACGACTGGAACGCCGACGATCCCGAATCCGAACGCGACGAATGGGAATGGTGCACCATATTGGTCCCGCGTTTCGCGCTGAACGTCAACCGGACGGGCATGAAGACGCGCTGGCTCTGGCCTGGGCGCTATCTGTACCGTTGGTCGCGGACGTACAAGCGTTACGTCTATCGCCGGCACTAGCGATGCTGGCATAGACTGTCTTGCTGCGCTAAGGCGCGCGGCATGACCGCGACCCGCTTTTTCTCCGACAATGCCGCGACCGTCCATCCCAAGGTGATGGAAGCGCTGGCCGCCGCCAACCATGTCGACACCGCCTATGACGGCGACGCGCTCAGCCAGTCGCTCGACGCCGCCTTTTCGGACTTGTTCGAAACCGACTGCGAGGTGGTGTGGATCCCGACGGGGACTGCGGCGAACAGCATCATCCTCGCACATTTCGTGCGGCCGTGGCAGGGCATCCTCTGCTACGAGGAAGCGCATATCGAGGTCGACGAATGCGGCGCACCGACCTTCTACTCGGGCGGCGCCAAGCTGATGACCTTGCCCGGGCCGGGCGCCAAGATCGATGCCGAGGCGCTGCGCGCGCGCATCCGCAGCATCCGTAACGACGTGCACCAGGTGCAGCCCGCGGCGATCAGCATCACCAACGCGACCGAATATGGCCTCGCCTGGCGCCCCGACGAGGTGCGCGAGATCAGCGAGATCGCGAAGGACAAGGGGCTGAAGCTCCACATGGACGGCGCGCGTTTCGCCAATGCGGTGGCGTTCGTCGGCTGCTCGCCCGCCGACGTGACATGGCGCGCCGGGGTCGATGCCTTGTCGTTCGGCTTCACCAAGAATGGCGCGATGATGGCGGAGGCGATCGTCTTCTTCGGCGGCAGCGGCGGCGCGGGGGTGCGCGAGCTCAAGAAGCGCGGCGGGCATCTGCTGAGCAAGGGCCGCTTCGTCGCGGCGCAGATCCGCGCGATGCTGAAGGACAATCTGTGGCTGACCAACGCACGCGCCGCCAATGCCGGCGCCGCGGCGCTGGCGGCGGCGTGCGGCGAGCGGCTGATGCATCCGGTTGAGGCGAACGAATTGTTCGTGCGGCTGACCGCCGACGAAGCGGCGCGGCTGCGCGGCGCGGGCTATGATTTTTACGACTGGGGTGACGGGGCGGCGCGTCTAGTCGTCAGCTGGGACCAGGACGCCGACGCCGTCGCACCGCTCGCGGCGGCGATCGCGGCCTTGTGAGTGCCACGCCTGGCCTGTTGACGCCGCGCGTCCTGCTGCCGTTCCTGTTCGTCACCCTGATCTGGGGATCGACATGGATCGTGATCACCGGGCAGCTGGGCGCCGTGCCGCCGAGCTGGTCGGTCGCGTACCGCTTCTTCACCGGTGCGGCTGCGATGTTCGCTTATGCGCTGTGGCGGCGCGAGCCGTTGCTGCTTTCGGGCTGGGCCTGGGGCTTCGCCGCGGCGCTCGGCCTTGCGCAATTCGCGTTCAACTTCAACTTCGTCTACCGCTCCGAGCAGCATATCACCTCGGGGCTGGTCGCGGTGCTGTTCGCGCTGCTGATCGTGCCGAATACCCTGCTCGGCCGGCTGTTCCTGAAGACGAAGGTCGAGGGGCGCTTTCTCGCGGGCGCGGGCATCGCGATCGTCGGGGTCGGGCTGATGATCCTCCACGAATATCGCGCCGCGACGGTGGGTGCGGGGGAAGTGTTGCTCGGCACCATATTGGCGCTGAGCGGGGTGATGAGCGCGTCGGTTTCGAACGTGATGCAGGGCGCGCAGATCGCGCGCGCGCAACCGATGGTGACGATGATCGCCTGGGCGATGCTGCTCGGCGCGCTTGGCGACGCGGCCTTTGCGTGGGTCACGACCGGGCCGCCGGTGATCGAGTCGACGCCCGCCTATGTCGGCGGTCTGCTCTATCTCGGCGTGATCGCGAGCGCGGTGACTTTCCCGCTCTATTTCAACATCATCCGCGCGGTCGGCCCGGGGCAGGCTGCGTGGTCGAGCGTGCTGATCCCCATCATCGCGATGGGCTTCTCGACGATGCTCGAGGGCTATCGCTGGGCGCCGCTGTCGATCGCTGGCGGCGCCGTCGCGCTGATCGGGCTGGTGATCGCGGTGGTCAAGCGGCCCGACAAGCCGTCGGTCAGTGGCGGCAATGTCGTGTCGGTGCCCTGCGACAAGGACGGCTGATCGCTCGGCGATTGCCCGCGGCGCCGCGGGGCGTTATCGGGCGCCATGCACAGGATAATCTTCGGCCTCGCCCTCGCTTTTTCGGCGTCGTTTCAACCCGCTTCGGCGCAGCAGCCGGCGTGCACCGCTGGCACTTACGCTGCCGCCGACGGCGACTTCGTCGTGCTCGCGCCGGTGCCGAGCATCCCCGCACCGGGCCTGCGCTATCTGTTCCGCGACGGGCGCCGCGGCGCGACGAGCGAGGCGAAGGTGCCGCTGGCCTGCGTCGACGGCATCGTCACGATCGGCGCGGCGCGCTGGCAGCGCATCGCCTTTCGCGAGACGCCGGCAAGCTTCGAGAGCGTCGGCACCAGAATGACCGGCGTGCTGATCGAGCCGCCCGGCACCGATGCGAAGCGGCCGCTCGTCGTGATGGTGCATGGTTCGGAGCGCAATTCGCCGATCGGCGGCGTCTATGGCTATGCGATGGCGGCGCAGGGGATTTCGGTCTTCGTCTATGACAAGCGCGGCACCGGCGGGTCCGACGGCGAATATACGCAGAATTTCGAGCTGCTTGCGGCCGATGCGGCGAAGGCGCTCGACACCGCGCGCGGGCTTGCCGCGGGGCGACATGGCCGCGCGGGCTTTTTCGGCGGCAGCCAGGGCGGCTGGGTCGCGCCGCGCGCGGCGACGCTGACGAAAGCCGATTTTGTCGCGGTCGGTTTCGGCTTGGTCGCCTCGCCGATCGAGGAGGATCGCGAGCAGATGGTCTCCGAAGTGCGCGCCGCCGGGCTCGGCCAGGATGCCGAGGCGATGGTGACGCGGCTGTCGGCGGCCACGGGCCGCCTGCTGCTGTCGAATTTCAGGGACGGTTACGAGCAGCTCGACGCGGTGCGCGCCGAAATGGCTGACAAGCCCTGGGCCGCGAAGATCGCGGGCGAGTATAGCGGCGCGATCGCGCGGATGCCGAACGAAGAATTGCGCCGCGTCGGACGCGCGCGCTTCGACAATCTCGAACTGATCTGGGACTATGACGCGGTCGCCGCGCTGCGAAAGCTCGACGCGCCTTTGCTATGGGTGCTTGCGGGCGAGGACCGCGAGGCGCCGATCGAAACGACGCGCGCCGCGCTGATGGGGCTGAAGGCCGCGGGCAAGCCGGTCGACGTCTATCTTTTCCCGAACACCGACCACGGCATGTTCGAATTCACCACCGGCGCCGACGGCGAACGCAGCGTCACGCGGATCACCGACGGTTATCTGAAACTGCTCGGGGACTGGGTGAAGGGCGATGCTCGCGGAGCCTATGGCCGCGCGGAACATCTGACCGCCAAGCGCTAGCCCGCGCTGATCCGCTCGATATCGGCGCCGACCGCCTGGAGCTTCTCCTCGAGCCGCTCGTAGCCGCGGTCGAGGTGGTAGACGCGGTTGACCTCGGTCTGGCCCTGCGCGGCGAGGCCGGCGATGATCAGGCTCATCGAGGCGCGCAGATCGGTCGCCATCACCGGCGCGCCGACGAGGTGATCGACGCCGCGGACCACCGCGCTGCGGCCGCGCACGTCGATGTCGCAGCCCATGCGGGCGAGCTCGGGGACGTGCATGTAGCGATTCTCGAAGATGGTCTCGGTGAACAGGCTGGCGCCCGAACCGAGCGTCGCCATCGCCATGAATTGCGCCTGCATGTCGGTCGCGAAGCCCGGATAGGGCGCGGTCGACAGCGTCACCGGCTGCGCGCGGCCGCTCATCGCGACGCGGATGCCGGTCTTGGTGTCCTCGACCGTTGCGCCCGCCTGTCGCAGCGCCGCGAGAGTGGCCTCCATCTCGTTCGCCTTGGCGCCGACGAGTTCGACGTCGCCCTCGGTGATCACCGCGGCGCAGGCGTAGCTGCCCGCCTCGATGCGGTCGGCCATCACGCGATAGGTTGCGCCGTGAAGGCGGTCGACGCCCTGGATCGTCAAAGTTTCGGTGCCGATGCCGTCGATCGATGCGCCCATCGCGACGAGGCAGTTGCACAGATCGACAATCTCGGGCTCGCGCGCGGCGTTTTCGAGGATGCAGGGGCCTTTCGCGAGCACCGCGGCCATCACGGCGTTTTCGGTCGCGCCGACCGAGACGACGGGGAAGGTGAACTTGCCGCCTTTGAGGCGCCCGCCGGGGGCGACGGCCTTCACATAGCCCGAGGCGAGCTCGATCTCGGCGCCGAAGGCTTCGAGGGCTTTGAGGTGAAGGTCGATCGGGCGGTTGCCGATCGCGCAGCCGCCGGGGAGCGAAACCGTCGCCTCGCCCGCGCGCGCGAGCAGCGGGCCGAGTACGAGGATCGAGGCGCGCATCTTGCGCACGATGTCATAGGGCGCGACGGTCGAGGTGAGTGTCGTCGCGCGGGCGGTCATAACGCGGCCGAAATCCTCGGGCCGCGAGCCCTCGATGGTCGTCGAGCAGCCGAGCTGGTTGAGCAGGTGGCCGAAGCCGTCGACGTCGGCGAGGCGCGGCAGGTTGCGCAAGGTCAGCGGCTCGTCGGTGAGCAGCGCGCAGGGCAGCAGGGTGAGCGCGGCGTTCTTGGCGCCCGAGATGGGGATACGGCCCTTGAGTCGCTGGCCGCCGCGAATGACGATTTGATCCATGCGCAGTCTTTAGCGGATGGGCGGGGCCGCGCAAGCGGCGGACGATGGTTAAGCGCGGGTCGTGGTGGACAGCTTTCGCCGTGGCGTCGCTGCAGAAAATGTGAAACTATTCGCGGCGAGAGATTCAGTAAGCGAGGACAGAGGAAGACGTTCGTCAGCAGGGGAGAAGAGCCATGCCTAGTCGCGTCGTAACAACCGCGAGTGCGGTGTCGTTGATCGTTTCGCAGCTTGTTGTCCCGGCCTTCGCACAGACCCGGCCCACGCCGACGCCCTCGGGCGGGTGGGGCAGCTATCCCGGCTATGACCCCGGCTATGCGGGCACGATCCGCTGCGAATCGCGCGGCAACCGCACGCAGCGCTGCAATGTGCGCACCGACGACCGCGTCGAACTGACCCGCGTGATCGGCGGGCGCTGTTCGAAGGGGCGCGACTGGGGGTTCGAAGCCAGTCATATCTGGGTGTCGGGCGGGTGCCGCGCCGAGTTCCGCTATGGCTATGCCGGGGGCTACAACCCCGGGAACCCCGGCAATAATTATATCGGAACGATCCGCTGCGAGTCGCGGGGCAGCCGCTACGAGCAATGCAATGTGCGCACCGACAATCGGGTCGAGCTGGTGCGGCGGCTCGGCGGGCGCTGCAACGACGGGCGGCAATGGGGCTATACCGCCAACTATATCTGGGTGAACGAGGGCTGCCGCGCCGAATTCGCCTATGGTTATCGCGACACCATGCCGCGGCCCGAGCCCGACAAGGACAAGGGACCGAGCACCGGACTGATCATCGGCGGCATCGTCGTCGCGGGCGGGCTGCTCGCGCTGCTCGCGAGCAAGAACAAGAAGAAGAAGGAAGGCGCGCCTGCGGCGACCGAGGAGACTGCGACCCCGCCAACCTATCCAGCGGGGCCGCCCGCGACACTGAGCGCGAACCTGTCGGCGCTGCCGAGCGCGTCGCGCACGTCGGTGCAGAATTGCCTCAACGATGCGGCGCGGCAGGTCGGGGCGACGGGCGGTACGCGGCTGTCGTACGACCGGCTGGTCAATCTCGAGCAGGGCAATGGCGGCTGGCGCATCCGCGCCGCGATGACCGCGACCTATCCCGACGGCGCGCACACGATGGAGATGTACTGCCGCGCGACGCCGACGCAGATCATCCAGCTCGATCTGAGCTGAGGCGACAAAGCCGCCGCCCCGCCACGGCAGGGGCGGCGCAAAGTGGATCAGGCGAGTGCCTCTTCGACCTGATCGAGGCGGTCCTTGCCGAAGAACATGTCGTCCCCGACGAAGAAGGTGGGGATGCCGAACACGCCGCGCGCGACGGCGGCTTCGGTGTTGGCGACTAGCTTCGCCTTGATCGCGGGTTCTTGCGTGCGCGCGAGCAGCGCGGGGCCGTCGAAGCCGCCCGCGGTGAGGAAGTCCGCGGCGACCTCGGGATCGTCCATCTTGATGCCCTCTTCCCACATCGCGCGGTTCACCGCATCGACATAGTCGTCGAGCACGCCCTCATCGTCGGCGACGATCGCGCCGCGCATGATCAGCAATGTGTTGACCGGGAAATGCGGGTTGAGGCGGAATTTGGTCAGGCCATGGCGTGCGATGAAACGCTGCATTTCGAGATGTTCGTAGGCGAGCTTTGCGGGTGCCTCGGCATATTGGATCATCGGCGCCTTGTTGCCGGTGGCCTTGAAGATGCCGCCGAGCAGGCAGGGGGTGATGACCAGGTCGGCGCCGGTTCGCTCGAGCAGTTCGGGCAGCACCTTGAGCGTCAGATACGCATTGGGGCTGCCGAAATCGAAGATGAGTTCGAGGCTTTTGGTCACCATTTTTCTCCCCATGGGCGGAGGTCGAGTTCGTGGGTCCAGGCGCTTTTCGGCTGGTTGTGCAGCATCACATAATTGGCCGCGATGGCCTCGGGGTTGAGCACGAGATCCTTCGCCTTCGCCTCGTCGAAACCGTCGCCCATGCGCTGGCGGATGAAGTCGGTGTCGATCGCGCCGTCGATGATCGTGTGCGCGACGTGGATGCCCTGCGGCCCGAGTTCGCGCGCCATCGATTGCGCGAGCATGCGGAGCGCCCCCTTGGCGCCCGAGAAAGCGGAAAAGCCCGATCCGCCGCGCAGGCTGGCGGTCGCGCCGGTGAAGATGATCGTGCCGCGGCCGCGCGGGCCCATGCGCTTCGCCGCCTCGCGCCCCATCAAGAAACCGCCGAGGCACGCCATTTCCCAGACCTTGGTGTAGACGCGCACACTCGTCTCGGTGATCGGGAAATTGACGTTCGCGCCGATGTTGAACACCGCGACCTCGACCGGTCCGACCTCGGCCTCGACCCGGTCGAACAGCGCGACCATGTCGTCCTCTTCGCGCGCGTCGCCGGGGAAGGCGCGCGCCTGATGGCCCGCATCGCGGATCGACTGCGCGAGCGCTTCGAGCTGGTCGGCGTTGCGGACGCGGCGGTTGACGCAGGCGGTGAGGCCCTCGGCGGCGAAGGCGCGTGCGATCGCGCCGCCGGTGGCGTCGCCGGCTCCGATGACGACGGCAGCGGGATTGGGCATGCGACTCTCCTCTTGGCGCCGCATAGTAACTATGATAATCATAGTGACAAGCGAAATTTCGTATCATGGGAATCTGAGATAGACGGGACATCATGCCCAAACGCGCGGATCTTTCGGACACTTTCTGCCCCGTCGGGCGCTCGGCCGAGCTGCTCGGCGACCGTGCGGTGCTGCTGATCCTGCGCGACCTGTTTTTCGGGCGGCGGCGCTTCGAGGCGATCGCGGCGAACACCGGGCTGCGGCCGCAACTCGCGTCGGCGCGGCTCAAATTGCTCGAGGGCGAGGGCGTCGTCGCGCGCCACGCCTATCAGGACCGGCCGCCGCGCTACGAATATCGGCTGACCGACAAGGGCAAGGATCTGTTCGGGGTGCTCTATGCGATGCGCGGCTGGGCCGAGCGGTGGGCCTATGCCGAAGGCGAGACCGGCGGCGGGCCGGCGATGCGCTACATTCACCGCGCGTGCGGAACCGACGTCGGGACGGCGCCGGTGTGCCCGGGATGCGGCGCGGCGCTGGGCTATGGCGATTTGAAGGGCGAGCCGTCGCCGGCGCTGAAGGCCGAGCAGGCCGCGCGGTCGGGGTAGACCGCGGGCCATGTTCTGATACGCTGTTCTACGATACGAAGGGGAGGAATATGCGCGGCCGATTATTTGCCAGTCTTGCCGTCCTCCTGTTCCTTGCGATGCCGGCGCATGCGATCCCGCCACCGCCGCCGCCGCCCGATCCGGCGGTGATGGTCGAGGCCAATGGATTGGCCAAGGAACTGATCGCTCCGAACGACGGCGATTTGCGTTTTCGGACGCGATCCGCGGTGGGCAAAGAGGCGCTCGGCTGGCTCGCGGTCGTCCATCCCGAAGTTCGGGAGCAGGCCGTTCTGCAGGCCTTGATCGGGGCCGTCCATTCGCGCGTGGACGCGGTCTGGGCCGAAGAACAGGCCAATATATATGTGCCGCTGGTCAACCAGTTTCGATTGATGTCGGCGACCGATCTGGCTGAAGTGCGGCGCTTTGTCGCCACGCCAGCCGGGCAGCAATTTGCGCAGATACTGGTCGATTCCTATTTCGGCCTGGCGGACAGGGCGGCATCCGACGTGCTGTACCGTCGATTGTTTCCTGAACTGCCCGCTATGCTCGAAGCGGCGCAGAGGCACGCTGCCGAATAAGCGTCAGGCCTTTTCCAGCGTGCACTGCAGCGGGTGCTGGTTCTGGCGCGCGGCGTCCATCACCTGATTCACCTTGGTTTCGGCGACCTCGTAGCTGAACACGCCGCACACGCCGACGCCCTGCTGGTGGACGTGCAGCATCACCTGCGTCGCCTGTTCGATGTCCATGTTGAAGAAACGCTGGAGCACCATCACCACGAATTCCATCGGGGTATAATCGTCGTTGAGCAGCAGCACCTTGTACATCGAGGGCTTTTTCGCCTTCGCGCGCGTGCGCGTGGCGATGCCGACGCCGGGGGTTCCGGGCGTGCCGTCGTCCTTGTCCGCCATGAGGCGGACATCATCGGCGTCCGCCATGGCGCGGATGGAATGGAGGGTCTGAACTGGAAGCATTGTCACCGGAATATCGCACGCCGCGGCGGATTCGCAAGGGGGCGGTTCTTCATTAACCCCCTTTTCCACTCGGCCGAAAACAAGAACCGCCCGCTTCCCGGGGGAAGCGAGCGGTCTTGGGTGCGCCGGCGCAGGCGGGGGGAGGGGAGAGAGTGCCCGCGCCAGCTGCGGAAGTGAAGGTCCTTAGGCGGCCTTCATCTTCGAGGTGATGACCGACACGCGGTTCGAGATCGGCGCGAAGCTGTCGTTCGCCATCTTGACGACGAGTTCGCTGGTCTTCGAGGTCTGCGCGACAGCGGCGTCGAACGCCTTCTTGCTGTTCTCGACATAGAGCTTGAAGAAGTCGGCCGGGGTCTTGACGGCGGTGTAGCCCTTGAGCGCGGCGGTGGTGTCTTCGAAGCTCTTGCGAGCGAAGGTCACGCCCTCCTGGCCGAGGACTTCGGCGTTCTTCGCGGCGATCTTGCCGGCTTCGACAAGCGCTTCGAGGTTGGCCTTGTTGAACTCGACGGCTTCTTCAGCAAGCTTGCTGGTCTTCGCGAGCGCTTCCTTCGACTTCGCCTGGAAATCGGCGGTCAGAGTTTCGGCGCGGGTCTTCGCTTCGTCGGCGAACTTTTTGACGGTGTCGTTCATGGTCTTGAATCCTTTGCTGACGGCGGCGACCGGCTTCGGTGCGGCCTTGGGGGCAATCTTCGGGGCAATGGTCTTCACGGCCGCCTTCTTGGGGGCGGCCTTCTTGGCGACTGCCTTCGGGGCAGCGGCCTTTTTCGCGACCGGCTTGGCTTTTGCCTTCACGGTCGGGGTTTTCACGGGAGCCGGAGCGGCCTTCGCCACTGCGGGAGCAGCGGCAGCGGCCGGCGCAGCGGGAGCGACCACCGGCTTGGCGGGCGTTTCCAGCGTCGCGGCTTCGAAAGCCTTTTCGGCACTATCCATCTTGGTAGCCATCGGGGAACTCCTTTATGTTGCAGTGCACAATATAGGAGTGGCGTGGCGATTTCAAGGATGTTTTTGTGCAGTGCACAAAAAATTCTGCTCGCGGTCTTATTGGCCTTTTATTCCCGTGATTTACCGCTGCTTGACATAGCGGCCGGGGGCATCCTCGATCGCCTTCTTAGCACCTTTTCCGGGAATGCGCGAACCCTTTGCTGGGATTTTTGCGTCGTCCCGTGCCGCAATCCAGCCGATCCAGTGCGGCCACCAGCTGCCCTTGGTCTCGGTCGCCGCGGCTTCGAAATCGGCGAGCGTGGTCGCGCCATTGTCGCCGGTCCAATATTGATATTTGCCCGCGGCGGGCGGGTTGACCACGCCGGCGATATGTCCCGATCCCGCAAGCAGGAAGGTCTTGTCGCCCGACAGATGGTCCATCAGCCTCCAGACGCTGGCGAGCGGCGCGATATGATCCTCGCGCCCCGCCTGGATATAGGCAGGGGTCCTGATCTTGCGAAGGTCGAGCGGGGTGCCGCACACCGACAGGCTGTTCGGTATGACCATGCGGTTGTCGCGATAGAGATCGACCAGATATTGGCGGTGCCATTTCGCGGGCAGGTTGGTGGTGTCGCCGTTCCAGTAGAGCAGGTCGAAGGGCGGATAGTCGTTGCCGAGCAGATAATTGCTGACGACATAATTCCAGATGAGGTCGCGCCCGCGCAAGGAGTTGAAGGTCGCGGCCATATAGCGCCCGTCGAGGAAGCCCTGCGCCGAGAGCTGCTCGAGCAGCGCCAGATAGCTCTCGTCGACGAACAGCTTGAGGTCGCCGGCGAACTCGAAATCGATCTGCGCGGTGAAGAAGGTGACCGACTTCACCTTGTCGGCCTCGCCTTTCGCGGAGAGCATCGCGAGCGTCGCGGCGAGCGTGGTGCCCGCGACGCAATAGCCGATCGTGTGCACCGCGGGGACATCGAGCAGGTCGCGCACGGTGTCGATCGCATCGACCTGCGCTGCGATATAATCGTCCCAGACGACGTCCTTCATCGAGGCGTCCGCCGACTTCCACGACACCATGAAGACCGACAGACCCTGTTCGACCGCCCAGGCGACGAAGCTTTTCGCGGGGTTGAGATCGAGGATGTAGAAGCGGTTGATCCACGGCGGGAAGATGACGAGCGGGACGGTAAAGACCTCCCTCGTCGTCGGCGCATAGTGGATGAGCTGGTAGAGGTCGGTCTCGTGGATCACCTTGCCCGGGGTCGTCGCGATATTGACGCCGACCTCGAACGCGTCGGGATCGACATGGGAAAGCTGCCCGCGCGACAGGTCGGTGAGCATGTGCTTCAGGCCCTTGAGCAGGCTCTCGCCGCGCGTCTCGACCGCGCGCTTGATCACCTCGGGGTTGGTGAGCGCGAGGTTGGTCGGCGAAAAGGCCTCGGCCATATTCTTCGCCGCGAATTCCATCTTGGTGCGTATGGCGGGGTCGAGCCCCTGCATCTGGTGCGTGGTTTCGAGCAACTGGTCCGAGAGCAGGCCATAGGTCTGGCGGATCAGCGCAAAGACCGGGTTCGCACTCCATTCGGGATCGGCGAAGCGCTTGTCCTTGGGCGCGTTGGTCGGCGCGTCGGTGAGCGGGGTGAACGAAGGACCCAGCGTCGCGAGCGAGGTCCAGAAGGCGACCCCCTGTTCCCACATCTTCGACGACTGCTCGGCCCATTGCTGCGTCGCCGGGCTGCTCAGCCAGCTCGCGGGATCGAACATTGCCGCGGCGCTGGTCTTGCCATCGTTCGCCTGGCCCAGCGCATATTCGAGCATCATCTGCTGCGCGCGGCCCATGACGCTGGCCCAATGCTGCAGATCGTCGGGCGAGGGCAGGAAGGGTTTCAATATGTCCGCCGCGTCGTCCTTGCCCGTTTCGTTCATGCTCGTTCCCGCTGGTCTGTGGCGATATTTTGCCTATAACAAGCCCCGACGCGGCTGGCGAGACTGCCGCTCGCGTCAATCGACAAGATACGCAAAGGAGTTGTTCTAGCTTCCCATGTCCGAAGATGAATTCTACCGCATCAAGCGCCTGCCGCCCTATGTCATCGCTGAAGTCAATGCGATGCGTGCGGCCGCCCGCGCCGCGGGAGAGGACATTATCGACCTGGGGATGGGCAACCCCGACCTGCCGCCGCCGCCGCATGTGATCGAGAAGCTCTGCGAAGTCGCGATGAAGCCCGACGCGCACGGCTATTCGCAGTCAAAGGGCATTCCGGGGCTGCGCAAGGCGCAGGCCAATTATTATGCGCGCCGCTTCAACGTCGAACTCGATCCCGAGAGCGAGGTCGTGGTGACCATGGGGTCGAAGGAAGGGCTCGCGAGCCTCGCGACCGCGATCACCGGACCGGGCGACGTCGTACTCGCGCCGAACCCGAGCTACCCGATCCACACCTTCGGTTTCATCATCGCCGGCGCGACGATCCGCAGCGTGCCGACGACGCCCGACGAGAATTACTGGCGCGCGCTCGACCGCGCGATGGCCTTCACCGTGCCGCGGCCGTCGATCCTGGTCGTCAACTATCCGTCGAACCCGACGGCGGAAGCGGTCGACCTCGCCTTCTACGAGCGGCTCGTCGTCTGGGCGAAGGAGAACAAGGTCTGGGTTCTCTCCGACCTCGCCTATTCGGAGCTCTATTACGACGGCAACCCGACACCCTCGATCCTGCAGGTGCCGGGCGCGAAGGATGTCGCGGTCGAATTCACCTCGATGTCGAAGACCTATTCGATGGCGGGCTGGCGCATGGGCTTCGCGGTCGGCAACAAGCGGCTGATCGCGGCGATGACCCGGGTGAAATCCTATCTCGACTATGGCGCCTTCACGCCGATCCAGGCCGCGGCCTGCGCGGCGCTCAACGGGCCGCAGGATATCGTTGCGAAGAACCGCGAGCTGTACCAGAAGCGCCGCGACGTGATGGTCGACAGCTTTGGCCGCGCCGGATGGGATATCCCGAGCCCCAAGGCGTCGATGTTCGCCTGGGCGCCGCTGCCGCCCGCGCTCAGGGAGATGGGCAGCCTCGAATTCTCGAAGCAGTTACTGACCCATGCCAAGGTCGCGGTCGCGCCGGGGGTCGGCTACGGCGAGGACGGCGAAGGCTATGTCCGCATCGCGATGGTCGAGAACGAGCAGCGCATCCGCCAGGCCGCGCGCAACGTCCGCAAGTTCCTGGCCATGCACGGCGTGAACACGCCGTCGGTCGCGGCGGGCTGATGCGAGGGTCAGAACCCACGAATAACACCTTCGAGGCGTCGAAATGGCGAAGATATTGGGTTTGGACGGGTGCAGCGGGTAGTATCGCTACCCGCAAGGCCGCGCGGGCCCAAGATCGAAGCCATTTCGGCGTCCCTTCGGGATTTGGCCAATTTTGTCCATGGCTGCGTCGGCGAGCCTTGGAATATTTTCATATGCCTGCGCCTCGCCTCCTAGCCCTGAACAAAATTGGCTCAAACCTCGAAGGTGTTATTCGTGGGTTCTGACCCTTCCGCCGCTGGCCTTGGGGCCATTGCGGAAATCATCCAGATCTCGGTCACGCCGGTGTTCCTGCTGGTGGCGACCGGGGGCTTGCTCAACGTCTTCACCGGGCGGCTCGCGCGCGTCGTCGACCGGTCGCGGGTTTTAATCGAGCAATGGGGCGAGACCGAGGGGCAGGAGCACGAAAGACTCGTCGCCGAGCTCCGCGTCGTCGACCGGCGGATGGACATCATCAACAATTCGATCGCCGCGGCGGTGGCGTGCGGGATCGTGGTGTGCCTGCTCGTCGCGCTGCTGTTCGCGCAGGCCTTCGTCGGCTTCAACCTCGGCGCGGCGGCGGCGTGGGTGTTTGCGCTGGCGATGCTGCTGCTCCTCGCCTCGCTCGTGCTGTTCCTCGTCGAGGTGCGGCTCGCGACGCGCACGATCCACGTCCCGCTCGAACTGCTCGAGCTCGAGGAAATGGGCTGGCGCAAGCGGCAGGGGCGGCGCTGAGCGCGGCTTTGGGCCGGGGAGCGGCCTTTGCCTTCTTCCAAAGTTCAGGAAAGTTCAGCCCAGTGTGCCTCCCGAACAGAGACTCCGAAGACCGCTGTATTCGCCGGGCGGAGCGTCGAGATCGACGCTGGCATAGCCGGATTTATTAGGAAAGACCTTTTTCGAGGGCGGCGGTTTGGGGTGGGCAATTGCCCTTCAAATCTCGTCATGCTGAACTCGTTCAGCATCCATGGCTCCAGCTCTGTTTCAGCGCTGCGCCAAAGGAAACGGCAGGCCATGGATCCTGAAACAAGTTCAGGATGACGATGCTATAAAGGTCGTGTTCGCCCGAAACCGGTCCTCCAGCCTTTAGACGATCACGGCGCCACACCCACCCGAAACGTCGGCGCCACCCGCTTCCGGCTCGCCTGCTCATAGGCATAGCCCGCCGCCAGCACTTCGGCGTCGCTCCACTTCGGCCCGATGAAACTGACGCCGATCGGCAGGCCCTGCACCGCGCCCATCGGCACGGTGAGATGCGGATAGCCCGCGACTGCGGGGAGCTGGCTGGCGCTCGGGCCGGTATAATGATCGCCGTTGACGATGTCGCTGGTCCAGGCGGGGCCGTTGGTCACGCCGATCAGCAAGTCGACCTTGTGCGCCGCGAGCAGGCGGTCGATGCCCTCGGGTCCGGCGAGCCGCGCGGCCTTGGCCTTGGCGTCGAGATAGGGTTTGCTGTCGAGCCCGCCCTTGGTCTCCGCCAGTTCGAACAGCGACTGGTCGAACCATAGGAGCTCCTCGGGATGCGCCTTGTTGAAGGCGATCAGGCCGGCCAGCGTCTTGGGGCCGGTCTTCGTGGGGAGCCCCGCGAGATAGGCCGCCATGTCGGCCTTGAGTTCGGTCATCAATATCTCGAACTCGGCGTCACCCAGTTCTTCGAGGCCTTTGCGACTGTCGGCGATCTCGACGACCGTCGCGCCCAAACCCTCCATCTGCTTCAGCGCGGCATCGAGCAGCGCGGCGATATCGGCGCGGCCGCCGATGCGGTCGCGCAATACGCCGATGCGCTTGCCCTTGAGCGCATCGGGCGCGAGCGCGGCGACATAGTCGGTCTTGCGCATATCGGCCTCTCTGGTCGCGGGGTCTGCGGGGTCGCTGCCGGCGATGACGCTCATCACCGCGGCGGCGTCGCGCACGGTCAGCGTCATCGGACCGGCAGTGTCCTGGCTGTGGCTGATCGGGACGATGTATGTGCGGCTGACGAGGCCGACGGTCGGCTTGAAGCCGACGATGCCGTTGACGCCGGCGGGGCAGGTGATCGAGCCGTCGGTTTCGGTGCCGATCGCGAGCGGCGCGAGGCTGGCGGCGACCGCGGCGGCGCTGCCCGACGAGGAGCCGCAGGTGTTGCGGTCGAGCGCATGCGGATTCTTCGTCAGCCCGCCGATCGCGCTCCAGCCGCTGGTCGAATCGTTCGAGCGGATGTTCGCCCATTCGCTGAGGTTGGTCTTGCCGAGGATGACTGCGCCCGCTTCGCGCAGCCGCGCAACGATCGGCGCGTCGCGGCCGGTGACATTGTCCTTGAGCGCGAGCGAACCCGCGGTCGTGGCCCATGGACCCGCGGCCTCGATATTGTCCTTGAGCAGGATGGGGATGCCGTGCAGCGGCCCGCGCGCCTGGCCCGCCTTGCGCTCGTCGTAGAGCCTTTGTCCTTCGGCATAGGCTTCGGTCTGCGACAGGTTGACGATCACCGCATTCAGTTTGGGTCCATAGTCGTCGAGCCGGCCGATGCGGTCCTGATAGACCGACAGCATCAGCCCTTCGTAGAGTTGGCCGCTCTCCATCTCGGCGCGCAGCGTCGCGGCGTCCTTGCCCTCGACCTCGGGGAGTGGCGGCGGCATCGCGGCGGCCGGGACGGTGACGAGGAGCGCGGCGGCGGCGAACAGCGAATTTTTTTGCATGGGGTCAAAGCTGCCAGCCGTAGCGGCAATTGCAAGCGGCGATTTTCGCCCCGTCGCGGCGGCATTGACACCGAGGGTCCGATCTGGCCCGATGCGCCCGGGAGAAAAAGATGACCGAAAAAGCCGCCGTGTCGCAGGGCGCCGTTTCGCCGTCCGCCGACAGCGTGTCCGCGCAGACGCGGACGATGCTGTGGGTCTTGCTGATCGTCTATATCTTCAACTTCCTCGACCGGCAGATCGTGAATATCCTGGCCGAGCCGATCAAGGCCGACCTGGGGCTGACCGACACCGAATTGGGGCTGCTCGCGGGGCCGGCCTTCGCGGTATTCTATGCGTTGCTCGGCATTCCGATCGCGCGCTATGCCGACAAGGACGGCACCAACCGCATCCGGCTGATCAGCCTCGCGCTCGCGATCTGGTCGGCGATGACCGCGGTGTGCGGGCTCGCGCAGAATTTCGTGCAACTGCTGTTCGCGCGGATCGGCGTCGGCATCGGCGAGGCGGGGTGCACGCCCGCGGCGCATTCGCTGATCAGCGACAGCGTCGAGCCGGCGAAACGCTCGTCGGCGATCGCCTTCTACGGCATGGGCGTGCCGATCGGGTCGCTGCTCGGGCTGATCATCGGCGGGATCGTCAACGATCTTTATGGCTGGCGCATCGCGCTGATGCTCGTCGGGCTGCCGGGGCTGCTGCTCGCGCTGGTGGTGCTGCTCGTGCTGCGCGAGCCGCGCGATCTGAAGCCAGCGATCGAAGCGAGCGCCGCCAAGCCGGCGCAGCTGTCGACGGGCGAGGCGATGCGCGAGATATTCGCGTCGCGCGCCTTCGTCTATATCCTGATCGCCGCGTCGGTCACCGCCTTCCTCGGATATGGCAAGGCGCTTTGGACGATCAGTTTCTTCATCCGCAGCCACGGACTGTCGACCACCGAGGCGGGGCTGTCGATGGCCGTCGTACTGGGCGTCGCGGGAGTGTTCGGAACCTGGCTCGGCGGCAAGGTCGCCGACAAGTTCGGCTCGCGCGACAAGAAGCATATCCTGACGCTGCCGGCCTTTGGCATGGCGCTCGCCGCGCCGGTGCTGTTCCTCGGCTATTATATGGAAAACTGGATGGTTGCGGTCGCGTTGCTGATCGTCCCGACGATCCTCAACTCGGCATACTATGGCCCCGCCTACGGCTGCGTGCAGGGGCTGGTGCGGCCGCAGGCGCGCGCGGTCGCGGCGTCGATCATGCTGTTCGGGCAGAATCTGATCGGCCTCGGTTTCGGGCCTTTTCTGTTCGGGGTGCTGTCCGACGCGCTCGCGCCGGCCTATGGCCAGGAAAGCGTGCGCTATGTCCTTTATGGTGCGGCGTGGCTGGGGCTGATCCCCGCCTTCTTCTTCTGGCGCGCGAGCCTGCGGCTCTCGCGCGAGCTGAAGTCGGGTTAGTAGGGAGGATCCTGCTTCGCGCGCTGCGCCTTCGCGGCGTCGATCCACCAGTTCAGGTCGTCGGCGAAGCGCGGGAAGGCCTTTTCCAGCCGTTTGCCGCTGTCGCCCGCGGGTTTGCCTTCATCGTCGAACGCGCCGCCGATGCCGCCGACGGGCAGGATCGAGCTGGTCACCGCCATGCCCATCTCGCCCAGGATATCGCGCCAGCCCATCATCGAACGCACCCCCGCGAAGGGGCCCGCCGAATAACAGGCGATCGCCGCGGGGCGCCAGAACCATTCCTCGAGAAAATGGTCGGTGAGGTTCTTGAGCCCCGGTTGCGGCCCCCAATTATATTCGCCGGTGACGAAGAGAAAGCCGTCGGCGGCGCGGATCTTGCCCGCGAGTTCCTCCATCGCGCGCGGCGCTTCGCCTTTCGGATATTCCTTGTACATAAGGTCGAGCATCGGGAGGCCCACCGCCTTGGCGTCGATCAGCTCGGCGCTGTCGCCGCGTTGGATGATGGCGTCGACCAGCCAATTGGCGAGCTCGATGCCCTGGCGGTCGCGGCGGTAGCTGCCGAAGAGGACGAGGATATGGCGCGGCATGGGGCGTCCTTCATGGGCGGATGGGAATCGCATCGCACCGTGGTACGCCTTTGCGCGGCGCGGGCAAGAGCCGCCTAGCCGCGGCGGACGGCGCCGATAAGCGTGCCCTTCGCCCCTGCGCGGTCGTAGACGAAGTCGATGCTGGGCCAGCGTTTGCGCCAGCGCCGCGCGACGAGGCGCTCGCCGATCCGCGCCGCATCGTCGAGCAGGATCAGCGCGTCGCCGGTCAGCCGCGGGAACAGCGATTCGGCCGCGCCGCGCACCAACGGGTGCAACGCCCAGGGCGGACCGTCGATCACGAGCAGGCCGATGTCGGAAGGAATGTCGGTCAGCTGGTACCAGAGCCCCGGCCAGTGGCCCGGCGGGTCCCCGAGCGGCGCGTGACGGATGTCGGCGGCGACGCCCTGGCTCGCAAGCCAAGCGCCGGTCTCGGCGACGAAATCCTGATGCTGGTCGTAGCTGATCAGCCGTCCGCCGCCATATTTCTGCAAGGCCTTGGCGATGACGAGGCTGCTCGCGCCGCAGCCGAGTTCGACCACCGTGGCGGGGCGCAGCCTTTCGATCGCATCGACGATATGGAACAGGAAGCGCGTGTCGGCCTTCCAGCTGCCGAGATTGGGCAGTGCGTCGGCGGGCAGGTCGAGCCGGGCGAGCAGCGCGGCCTTATCCGCCTTGCGACCGCCCCACAGCGAACACAGCAGCCACGGCCACTGGATTGCGCCAAAGGCGATGACGTCGAGCCGCTCGCGCAAGGGACGCGGCAGCGCGTCGTAAAGGTCCGGCCGGGCCAGAAGCTGCGTGGTGTCGCGCGTCGTCATCGGTACGCCAACTAGGCGCGGGGCGAGTCAGTTCGGTGACAGTGGCGCGGCATGCGGCGGGATGCCGCGAAGTTGCGGTGGTTTGGGGGGGGGGGAGGGAGGTTTTGGGCGGGGAGCGATCAAGCCGGCCTATAAATCCCGTTCGTGTCGAGCGAAGTCGAGACACGCGAAGGCACGCGCTCCCTATGGGTGTCTCGACTTCGCTCGACACCAACGGAAATGGAGGACGGTATGGAAACCACCCCAAAGCCGCCGGAACCGCCGCTCAATCGCTGAATGGATCCCTGATCAGGATCGTGTCCTCGCGCTCGGGGCTGGTCGAGACCAGCGCGATCGGGGTTTCGATCAGTTCCTGGACGCGCTGGATATATTTGATCGCCTGCGCGGGCAGGTCGGCGTAGCTGCGTGCGCCCGCGGTGGTTTCGTGCCAGCCGTCCATTTCCTCGTAGATCGGCTCGACCTCGGCCTGGTCGGCCGAGTGGGCGGGGAAATAGTCGAGGATCTTGCCGCGGAGGCGATAACCCGTGCAGATGCGGACCTTGTCGAAGCCGTCGAGCACGTCGAGCTTGGTGAGCGCGATGCCGGTGACGCCCGACACGGCGCAGCTCTGACGCACGAGCACCGCGTCGAACCAGCCGCAGCGGCGCTTGCGCCCGGTGACGGTGCCGAATTCGTGGCCGCGCTCGCCGAGCCGCTGGCCGATCTCGTCCTCGAGCTCGGTCGGGAAGGGACCGCTGCCGACGCGCGTCGTATAGGCCTTGGCGATGCCGAGGACGAAGCCGACCGCACCGGGGCCGAGCCCTGAGCCGCTGGCCGCGGTGCCGCTCACCGTGTTCGAGCTGGTGACGAAGGGATAAGTGCCGTGGTCGATGTCGAGCAGCACGCCCTGTGCGCCCTCGAACAAGATACGCGCGCCGGCCTTGCGCACCTTCTTGAGGCGCTTCCAGACGGGCTGGGCATATTCGAGGACATAGTCGGCGATTTCGGCGAGGTCGGCCTTGAGGCGGTCGCGGTCGATCGGCGGCTCGCCGAAACCGGCGCGCAGCGCGTCGTGGTGCGCGGTCAGGCGGTCGAGCTGGGGTTCGAGCTTGTCGAGATGTGCTAGGTCGCAGACGCGGAGCGCGCGGCGGCCGACCTTGTCCTCATAGGCGGGGCCGATGCCGCGGCCGGTGGTGCCGATCTTGCCCGCGCCCGCGGCGGTCTCGCGCAGCGCGTCGAGGTCGCGGTGAAAAGGCAGGATCAGCGCGCAATTGTCGGCGATCGCGAAATTCTCTGCGTTGATCTCGACGCCCTGGCCGCGCAGCTTGGCGATCTCGTCGCGCAGCGCCCAGGGGTCGAGCACGACGCCATTGCCGATGATCGACAGCGTGCCGGTGACGATGCCCGAGGGAAGCAAGGACAGCTTGTACACCTGTTCGCCGACGACGAGCGTGTGTCCGGCATTGTGGCCGCCCTGGAAACGCACCACGGCATCGGCGCGGCTGGCGAGCCAGTCGACGATCTTGCCTTTGCCCTCGTCGCCCCATTGCGACCCGATGACGGTGACATTTGCCATGATGCTGTCCTGCTAAACGGGCTCGTTTTTAGCCCGGCGCGGCCTTAGCGGATTTGGCCGCAGAGGCAAGCGCAGTGGGACGGATTTGCGACATTTGCGGGCTAGTTATGCTGCCTCAAGGGAAAGCGGAGATTGTGGACGATGCGAAATCAGCGGTTGATCACAGGAGCCGCGCTGGTGGCGTTCATCGCGGCGAGCGTGGCGGTGCCCGGCCCCCTCGCCGAAGCGCGCGAGCGGCTGCGCGACCGCATCATGCAGCGCATGGGCGCGGATGCGGGGCCCAAGGTGCCGGGGAGCGAGACGATCGCTTATGGCCGCGACCCGCTTCAGTCACTCGACGTCTGGCGCGCGAAAGGCGCGAAGGGGCCGGCGCCGCTGGTGGTCTTCGTTCATGGCGGCGGGTGGAAACGCGGCAGCAAGGACAATGCGACGGGGCGCTTCAAGGCCGAACATTATCCGGGTCAGGGCTATGCCTTTGCCTCGATCGACTACCGGCTGGTGCCCGCTTCGGCGGTCGAGCAGCAAGCCGAGGATGTCGCGATGGCGGTGAGGGCGCTGATCGACGACGCCGAGCGGCTGGGCATCGACCGGCGACGCATCGTGCTGATGGGGCATAGCGCGGGGGCGCATCTGGTCGCGCTGGTCGGGACCGACGAGAGCTATCTGAAGAGTGTCGGACTGTCCTTCGACGATATCACGGGGGTGATCCCGATCGACGGCGCGGCGTACGACGTGCCCGCGCAGATGAAGGACGGGCCGCCGATCATGCAGAAGACCTATATGCAGGCCTTTGGAAGCGATCCGGCGCGGCAGGCGAAGTTGTCGCCGAAGTTTCAGGCAGAGGCGCCCAACGCGCCGGACTTCCTGTTGCTCTACGTGCAGCGCCCCGACGGCGTGCGGCAGGCAAAGGCACTTGGGACAGCGCTGACGGCAGCAGGGTCCCGCGTCGAGCACGGAAGCTCTCCCGGCGAGGGCTTGCAGGGGCATGCCGAGATCAACCGTAGGCTCGGCGATCCCGGCTATGCTCCAACAACTGCGGTTGACGTCTGGTTGAAGCGGGTATTCGCGCGCTAGGGCGCGACAAATAGCTCTAGCAGTTGCCCTTCACGCCATCGGCGCAGTCGCCGACCGATTCGACGTCTTTTCCAGCGCCTTGAACCGTATTGCAGGCAGACAGGACGAGGATCGAGCTACCGATTGCGAAAATCTTCAAAAGCTTTTTCATTTCTTTCTCTCCGGCGAAGAGGGCGACCGACCCTCCGGTAAACTCTGGGCACTGCGATAACATCCGTTTGCGACGATGGTTCCGCACGTCGGTCTGACGCTGGCCGAAGCGTTTGAATTTATGGTCAGGTTGGGCGAGAGACGAGGCTGACTCGCGACCCGCCTTTGCCTCCGAGGCAGATGAGCCTCGGGTTACATCGACGCTGACGATGGAAGAGACGATACCATGACCGACCCGACCGCACCCTACCACGCGCACATCTATTATGACGCGGCCGAGCGGCCCGCGGCGGTCGCGCTTCGCAAGGCGTTCGGCGAAGACCCTGCGATCCTGCTCGTCGGGCCGATGATCGACCATGGCGTGGGGCCGCATCCGATCGCGCAGTACGAGGTGCATTTCCTGAAGGCGCACCGCGATGCGGTGATTGCGGCGATTACGCCGACGGGGCTGCGCGCGCTGGTGCATCCGCTGACCGACGATGATCTGGCGGACCATACCAGCCTGGCCGAGTGGATCGGCGAGCCGGTCGAGCTCGATGTGACGGTGCTCGATCCACCGGGGGTGAACCAGGGGATTCCGCGGTTCGGGAAGGCGGATTTTTAGCCTAAGCGTTTAAATCCCGTTCGTATCGAGCGAAGTCGAGATACGCTTGGGCAGCCTATGCGGTCGCGTGTCTCGACTTCGCTCGACACGAACGGATTTGGGGTGAGGGTCAGGCCTCGACCGGCCCATCGGCCGTGAGGCGGTAGCCGCAACCGAGCGCGCGCGCCTCGTCGGCGTCCGACAGCGCCGCGACCGTCTGCCAGCCGTCGGCGCGCAGGCTTGCCGCAAGTTCGGCGTCATGGCCGAGTGGCAGGAAGATGCGGCGTTCGGCGACATCCTCGGCGCCGAGGCCGTCGTCGATCAGCGGGTCGGGGTAGAGCGAGAAGCCGACCGCCGATTCCTCATGATCCTCGCCGACCGGGATCGCATAGCCGCCGCCGCGGCCGATCGCATCGCCCTGGCCGGGGACGAAGATCTGGAACCCGAACCAGCTCTGATAGGCGAAGCCGTGGCGCTCGGTCGGGTCGAGCGTCAGCGACACGCGGTCGCGGATGGGGGCGGCGATGGCTTCGAGTGCGTCGATCCGGCTCGCCAGCACACCGATGCTGTCGAAGGCGCGCAGGTCGGCGATCGCCTGGTCGAAGGGGCCGGTGGCGCGGAGCAAGGGCAGATAGGCCGCGGCGCCGATGCGGACGAGCGCGCCGGCATCCTTGGCGTCGAGTTCGTCGCGCAAGGTTTCGAGGCTGGCCGCGACGGGCAGCGACGCGGCGAGCAGATCGACCGCGTCGGGCAGGGTGAAGTCGATCGTCACGGGGCCGATGCCCGCAGCGTCGAGCGCGTCGATCGCGACGGTGACGATCTCGCGCGCCGCGGCGACGCTGTCGCTGCCGATCAGTTCGGCGCCGACCTGCAGCATTTCGCGCGCGGGGCGGAGCTGGCTCGCGCGCAATTTGACGATCTGGCCGGCGTAGCAGAGGCGCAGCGGGCGCGGCGCCTGTGCGAGGAGCGAAGTCGCGATGCGGCCGACCTGGCGCGTGATGTCGGGGCGGAGCGCGAGCGTGCGCTGCGATACCGGATCGGTGAAGCGCAGCAGGTCACGAGCCGAGCGATCGTCGTCGCCGCCGAGCGTCTCGCGGAATTCGGCGAGCGGGGGCGACACGCGGCCATAGCCGTGCGCGCGCATCGCATCGACGAGCGCGCGGGTGACGCGCGACGCTGCCTCGGCCTGTTGCGGCAGGCGGTCGCGGAGGCCTTCGGGCAGCAGGGCGGGGGTGCGAGGCATGGTGGGGCCTTTAGGCGGGTGCAGGAGACTCAACAATCCCGAATTCCGTGCGCATCGAGCGAAGTCGAGATGCTGTGAGGGCATATGACACCGATGGGTGTCTCGACTTCGCTCGACACGAGCGGGATTGAGAGCCGGGTCTTAGAACTTCAGGCCCTTCACCGTCTTCACGCCCGGAAGCTGGCACAGCTGCCACAAGAGCGGTTCCGGCATCGGCGAGTCGAGGCTGAGCAGCAGCACCGCTTCGCCGCCCGCGGCGCGGCGGCCGAGGTGGAAGGTGCCGATGTTGAGCCCCGCTTCGCCGAGCGCGGTGCCGATGCGGCCGATGAACCCCGGCGCGTCCTCGTTGACGATGTAGAGCATATGGCCGTCGAGGTCGGCTTCGACCTTGATGCCGAACATCTCGACGAGGCGCGGGTCGCCGTTGCTGAACAAAGTTCCCGCGACCGAGCGGTCGCCCGCCTCGGTCGCGACGGTCACGCGGACGAGCGTGTGGTAATCGCCGTCGCGATCGTGGCGCACTTCGCGCACGTCGAGGCCGCGTTCGCGCGCGAGGTGCGGGGCGTTGACCATGTTCACCGCGTCCGAATAGCGGCGCATCAGGCCCGTGAGCACCGCGGCGGTGATCGGCTTGAGGTTCAGTTCGGCGGCGGCGCCCTCGACCTCGACCGAGATGCTCGTGAGGTTGTCGTGCGCGAGTTGGCCGACGAGGCTGCCGAGCTTTTCGGCGAGGCTCATATAGGGGCGCAGCTTCGGCGCTTCTTCGGCCGAGAGGCTGGGGACGTTGAGCGCGTTGGTGATGCCGCCGGTGAGGAGATAGTCGCTGATCTGCTCGGCGACCTGGATGGCGACATTGACCTGCGCCTCGTCGGTCGACGCGCCCAGATGCGGGGTGCAGATGAAGTTCGGCGTACCGAACAGCGGATGGTCGGCGGCGGGCGGCTCGGTCTGGAACACGTCGAGCGCGGCGCCCGCGACATGGCCGCGGTCGAGCGCCTCCTTCAGCGCGGCTTCGTCGATCAGCCCGCCGCGCGCGCAGTTGATGATGCGCACGCCCTTTTTGGCTTTCGCCAGATTTTCCTTCGACAGGATGTTGCGCGTCTGGTCGGTCAGCGGGGTGTGCAGCGTGATGAAATCGGCCTTGGCGAGCAGCGTGTCGAGGTCGGCCTTTTCGACGCCGAGCTCGATCGCGCGCTCGGGGGTCAGGAAGGGGTCGAAGGCGACGACCTTCATGCGCAGGCCCAGCGCACGCTCGGCGACGATGCTGCCGATATTGCCGCAGCCGATCAGGCCGAGCGTCTTCGAGGTCAGCTCGACGCCCATGAAGTCGTTCTTCGGCCATTTGCCAGCCTGCGTCAGCGTGTTCGCTTCGGGGATCTGGCGCGCGAGCGCGAACATCATAGCGATCGCATGTTCGGCGGTGGTGATGCTGTTGCCGAAGGGCGTGTTCATCACGATGACGCCCTGCTTCGACGCCGAGGGGATATCGACATTGTCGACGCCGATGCCGGCGCGGCCGACGACCTTGAGGTTCGTCGCGGCGGCGAGGACGTCGGCGGTGACCTTGGTCGCCGAGCGGATGGCGAGACCGTCGTAGGCGCCGATCATCGCGATCAGTTCATCCTTGGTCTTGCCGGTGATGACGTCAACGTCGATGCCGCGTTCCTTGAAGATCGCAGCGGCTTTGGGATCCATCTTGTCGCTGATGAGGACTTTGGGTGCGGTCATTTTATGTCTCCGTATCCCGGCGGTAACCGGGATGTGTGGCGGGATGGGGAAATGGGCCCCGGCTTGCGCCGGGGAGCACACAGGTCAGGCCGAAAGGCTGGCGTAGGCCCAGTCGAGCCACGGGCCGAGGGCCTCGACATCGGCGGTGTCGACGGTCGCGCCGCACCAGATACGAAGGCCCGGGGGCGCGTCGCGGTAGCCCGCGATGTCGTACGCCGCGCCTTCGGCTTCGAGCAGCCCCGCGAACTTCTTGATGAAGCCCTCGTCGGCGCCCGCGACCGACAGGCAGACCGAGGTCTTCGAGCGGCTGGCGGGATCGGCGGCGAGATGGCTCAGCCACTCGCGGTCGGCGACGATCTTGTCGAGCGCTGCGGCGTTCGCATCGCTGCGCGCCTTCAGGCCTTCGAGACCGCCGAGCGACTTCGCCCATTCGAGCGCGAAGATCGCGTCCTCGACCGCGAGCATCGAGGGGGTGTTTATCGTCTCGCCCTTGAACACACCCTCGGCGAGCGCGCCCTTCGAAACGAGGCGGAAAACCTTCGGCAGCGGCCAGGCGGGGGTGTAGGTTTCGAGGCGTTCGACGGCGCGCGGCCCGAGGATCAGCACGCCATGCCCGCCTTCGCCGCCGAGCACTTTCTGCCAGCTGAAGGTCGCGACGTCGATCTTGTCCCACGGCAGGTCGTAAGCGAACACCGCGCTGGTCGCGTCGGCGAAGCTCAGGCCTTCGCGGTCGGCGGCGATCCAGTCGCCGTCGGGGACGCGGACGCCGCTGGTGGTGCCGTTCCAGGTGAAGAGGACGTCGTTCGACCAGTCGACGGCGCCCAAGTCGGGCAGCTGGCCATAATCGGCGCGGATGATCGTCGGGTCGAGCTTCAGCTGCTTTGCGGCATCGGTGACCCAGCCCTCGCCAAAGCTCTCCCATGCGAGCGTCGTGACGGGGCGGGCGCCGAGCATCGTCCACATCGCCATTTCGAAGGCGCCGGTGTCGGAGCCGGGAACGATGCCGATGCGGTGCGTGTCGGGGAGGTGCAGCATCTCGCGCATCAGGTCGATGCAAAGCTGCAGGCGCGTCTTGCCGATCTTGGCACGATGCGAGCGGCCCAGCGATTCGGTTTGGAGCTTTTCGGGGGACCAGACCGGCGGTTTGGCGCAGGGTCCGGAAGAGAAAAACGGGCGCGCAGGGCGCAATTCGGGTGTCGGCACTTCACTCATCATAGTCTCTCCTTGCAGAGAGCTCGCGCGGCGTTGGGACCGCGTGGCCCGGCGCCGCGTTTAGGGAGGCCCACGAAACTGTCAAACAAAATGCTTCGGCCGGGCGAAATTTTCGACGAGCGGAGGCGATGGTTTGCGACTTGTTAACCATGGTGTCGGTAATTTGACGCCATGGCGAGATCCCGTTTTCCCTTGCTTCGGACCCTGGTCGCAGCCGCGGCGGCGCTTTCGCTGTCGGCGTGCTTCGGCGCGCCCGAGGTGATGAAGAGCGGCGGCGGCAAGAAGCGGATTGCAAGCACGCCGAAGCGGCCGCAGGTCGCGGGAACGCCCTCGTTCAACAGCCCCGAGGCGCAGCAATGCGCGGTGGATCTGAAACAGGCGGGGGTGAAATTCACCCCGCTGCCCAATCAGGATCATGGCGGCGGGTGCAGCTCGATCGATTCGGTGAAATTGCTCGATGTCGGGGTCCCGACCACCAATCTCGGCGCGATGACCTGCCCGCTGGCCAGGAATTTCGCGGCCTGGGCGCAATATGCGGTGCGCCCCGCGGCGCGCAAATATTTCGGGCAGGAGGTCGTCAAGATCGAGACCTTCGGCACCTACAGCTGCCGCAACATCTATGGCGGACGATCGGGGCGATTGTCGCAGCACGCCTATTCGAACGCGATCGACGTGTCGGGCTTCGTGCTCGCCGACGGGCGCCGCATCATGCTCGACGGCGGGTGGAAGGGCGACAAGGCTTCGCAGGACTTCCTGCGCGCGCTGCACAAATCGGCGTGCCGGCGCTTCGGGACGGTGCTGAGCCCCGATTATAACGCGGCGCACTACAACCACTTCCATATGGATATGAGCGGCAACGGTTATTGCCGCTAAGCTCCTTCTCCCTTGATGGGAGAAGGATACGCAGCCTTAGCCGCGAAGCGGCTTAGGCGGAGTTGGATGAGGGTGATGGTACGGCCTTGCACCTTCGCGTCAGGCCGAGAGCTCACCCCCACCGCTGCGACTAACGAACGAGTTCGTAAGTCTCGCTGCCTCCCCCATCGAGGGGGAGGGGACAGGGGTGTGACTTGGCAAAGTCACGCGGAGGGAGTAGCCGTCCGCCAATGACAGAAGACAAACAACCCCATCGTTCGCGTTTCCACAAGGCTAAGGACGACGCGCAATTCGCCAAGCAGGCGGTTTCCACCCCCCAGACGCAGAGCCCGGCCTATCGGCTGGCGTTCCAGGACACCGAGTTCCTGCTGCGCGAGGATTTGCGTCCGGTGCGCTTCCAGCTCGAGCTGCTCAAGCCCGAGCTGATGCTCGACGAGGCGAAGATCGAGTCGATGCTCGTCATCTATGGCTCGGCGCGCATCCCGGCGCCCGACGCGGCGCAGGCGGTGCTCGACGCCGCGCGCACCCCCGAGGAACAGCGCATCGCCGAACGGCTCGCCGCCAAGGCGAAATATTATGAGGAAGCCCGCAAGCTGGCGCGGATCGCGAGCCAGGTGCCGCCCGACAAGAATGGCTGCCGCAACTATGTCGTCTGCTCGGGCGGCGGGCCGTCGATCATGGAGGCCGCGAACCGCGGCGCCGACGACGAGGGCAAGGAATCGGTGGGGCTCAACATCGTGCTGCCGCACGAGCAGGCGCCGAACCGCTATGTGACCCCGGACCTCAGCTTCCAGTTCCACTATTTTGCGCTGCGCAAGATGCATTTCCTGCTGCGCGCGCGCGCGGTGTGCGTGTTCCCGGGGGGCTTCGGGACATTCGACGAGACGTTCGAGCTGCTGACGCTCATCCAGACGGGCAAGATCAAGCCGATCCCGATCGTCTTGTTCAGCGAGGAATTCTGGACCCGCGTCGTCAATTTCGACGCGCTGGTCGAAGAGGGCGTGATCAGTCAGCGCGATCTGTCGCTGTTCCACTTCGTCGAGACCGCCGAGGAGGCGTGGGGGATCATCCAGGATTTCTACGCGAAAGTGGCGGAGTAGGTCTTGAGACCGCTCCCTGAAAGGAAGGGGAGAGATCTACTTCTGCGCTTCCAGGTACAGCAGCAACGCCTTGCGATCCAAGGGATCATAGACACCTGCGAACGCCATGCGGGTGCCGGGGAGCGCTTTCATCGGGGCTTCGAGATAGAGATCGAGCGTCGTGGTGTCCCAGACCCCGCCCTTGGCCTTCATCGCCGACGAATAGCTGAACCCGGCATGCGAGGCGACCGGGCGGCCGACGACGCCGTGGAGGTTGGGGCCGATGCCGTTGGCGCCGCCCTTGTCGATCGTGTGACACGCGACGCAGCGCTTGAAGACCTGTTCGCCCATCGCCGCGGTCGGCTCGACTGTCGCCGCCGGCGCATCGCCGGTGCCCGCGGCGTCATCCGCGGGCGTGTCGCTCTTGCCGCAGCCGGCGAGCAGCAGCGCGCCCGCCAGCAGGACGGGCGCAGCGCGCATTATTTCTTGGCTTCGGCCGGGGCCGGGGCGGCTGCCGGAGCGCCACCGGTGCCTTCGTTACCACCAGCAGCGGCGTCTGCACCCGCTGCGGGAGCCGCAGCAGCGCCCTCGGCCGGCGCAGCGCCTTCCGCCGGCGCTTCGCCCGCGGCCGGAGCGGCTTCGGGGGCGGGCAGCGGCAGGTTCGAGCCCATGCTGTTGAGATAGAGGATCAGGTTCGCGCGATCCTCGGCGCTGCCGAGACCCGCGAACGACATCTTGGTGCCCGGTGCATATTTGCTGGGCTTGGTCAGCCAGGCGTCCATGCCGGCGAAGTCCCAGTTGCCGGGCACGCCCTTGAGCGCGGCCGAATAAGCGAAGCCCGGGACATGGCCGTGCGGTTTGCCGAGCGCGCCCCACAGATTCGGGCCGATGCCGTTGGCGCCGCCCTGGTCGATCGTGTGGCAGGCGGCGCATTTCGCGAACACGGCCTTGCCCTTTTCGACGTCGGCGGCGGCGAGCAGGTTCGGAAGCGGCACCGCGGCCGCCCCGCCACCAGCGGCGGATTCGGCGTCCTCGATCGGGAAACCGGGCTTTTCGGGGGCGTGGCTGGCCGACAGCATGCCGGTGCCGATCGACAGGCCGAGCGCGCAGATGCCCGCGAAAAGCACCCAGCCGGCGATGGTATTGTTGCGATTGTCCATGCTCTGCAGCCCCGTACGCTGGCGCCCACGTGCCGGGCGCATATCTGATTTGGTCGCTCCCTTACTGGCGCGGCGGCGGCGGCGCAAGGGGATCAAAAGCCCTTCGCGCCGGTTGCGCCCAACGCCTCGCACCGCTATGCGCCGCCGCGCACTTCGGAAGGGCGGACATGGGCAGTTATTCGGCATCGGCGCAGGCATTGGTCGACGAGATGAAGGCGGCGGCGCTGGCGCAGCCCGCGCGCGGGTTGGCCTTTCAGGGCGCGCCGGGGGCGAACAGCGATCTCGCCGCGCGCGAATATGATCCGAACGCGCTGCCGCTGCCCTGCTATTCGTTCGAGGATGCGATCGAGGCGGTGCGCGACGGGCGCGTCGACCGCGCGATCATCCCGATCGAGAACAGCCTGCACGGCCGTGTCGCCGATATCCATTTTCTGCTGCCCGAATCGGGGCTGTCGATCGTCGGCGAGCATTTCCTGCGCATCCGCTATGGGCTGATGAGCCGCGGGCTCGGCCCGGTGACGCGCGCGATGAGCCACGAACAGGCGCTCGGCCAGTGCCGCCGCTGGCTGCGCGCGAACAGGATCGATCCCGTCGCGCACAGCGATACCGCGGGCGCCGCGGCGTGGGTCGCCGACAGCGACGAGGTCGGGCTCGCCGCGCTGGCGCCGCCGCATGCGGCCGAACTCTATGGGCTCAAGCTCCACGAGACGGGGATCGAGGACGCCGATCATAATATGACGCGCTTCGTCGTGCTGGCGCGCGAACCGCTGCCCGAGCTGCCGCAGGGCGTGCCGCTGATGACGACCTTCGTCTTCGAGGTGAAGAATATTCCCGCCGCGCTGTACAAGGCGCTCGGCGGTTTCGCGACCAACGGGGTCAATATGACCAAGCTGGAGAGCTATCAGGTCGGCGGCAGTTTCACCGCGACGACCTTTTACGCCGACATCGTCGGGGCGCCGGGCGAGGAGCGGATCGACCGCGCGCTCGAGGAGCTCGATTTCCAGACCAAGACGCTGCGACTGCTCGGCACCTATCGGCAGGCGCGCCCGCGAAGCTAAAGCCGATTTCCGGCGTTATTCTATATTCTTTCGCGCTTCGCGGCGGGGTCAGTCGCGGCGGTTCGCGAGCTTGCGCGCGAGCGCGAAGCTTTGCGTGACGAACAGCGTGATGAGGACGCTGGAGACGACCATGCCGAAGAGGTCGAAGGGCGAGAAATTGGTGCCGTTGATGTCGGCACCGCCGATCACCGGCATCAGCGCGGTCATCGCGATCAGCATCAGGCGAAGCTCGGTCGGGCCGCCCGCCATGTACGACAGGCGGAATTCGCCGACGACCTTCGCGGCGAGGAAGCTGTGGATCGATAGCAGCAGGTAACCGATCACCCCGAGCAGCGCGACGTCGAAGCGCATATAGGGGCTGAGCCCGATGCTGCCGACCATCAGCAGCGTCGCGAGGCCGTCGACGCTATGGTCGACAAAATAGCCATAGGAAGGACGTTCGATGCGGCGCCAGCGCGCGAGGCTGCCGTCGAGCGAGTCGCCGAACCAGTTGACGACATAGCCGGCGATCGACAGCAACAGCCACCCGGGGTTGAGCCATGAGAGCATATAGCCCATCGCGACCATCACCGCGCCGAGGAAACCCAGAGTCGTGAGCTGGTCGGGGGTTACCCATTGCGGCAGCCGGGCACAAATCCAGTTAAGGACGCGGCGTTCGCCGCGCGCGAGGATATTCTGCTGGATGCGGACAGGGGGCGCCTGCCGGGGGTTGCTGCTCATCAAGGGCCTTTCGTCGCTGGCTGTCACATCTGTGTCAGCCAGACGTCACGCGGGCGTCATAGTCGCAATTGCACGGTTGGGAAAGGGCAGTGCGCGCGTCCCGGTCGCGGTGGTGGGGCGGATGGGCGCGAAGCCGCCGCTCAATCCTGCCAGGGACCGATCTCGCCGACGTCGCCGATGATGCGGTAGCGCACCGCGTCGCCCTGCCACGCGACCTCCCACATCGGCGCGGGGCGCGCCCATTCGCCGATGACGAAGAGCGGCAGCTTGTTGGTCGCGACGAAGGCGAGGTCGTCGGCGGTCGGGCCGGGGACGACTGTGTCGGAACGCTGGTGCAGCCGCACCACGGCGAGCACGCCCGCGGGCGGCGGCGGCAGCGACTGGCGCACCGGCGTCGCGAGGCTGGCGCCGATTTCGGGGTTGCCGCGATTGTCGCGCGTCAGCAGCAATATCTTGTCGGCGGTGGGATAGGGCCCGCCGACCGGGCGCCCCGCGACCTTGCGCCCGTTGAGCGCGGCGAAGAGGCGGACGTCCTCGTCGGCGATCGCGGGCGGGCCTGCGGGCTCGGGTTCGGGCGCGGTCGCGACCACAGGCGGCGGAGCGACAGCGATACCGTCCTGGAGCAGCAGCGCGGCCGCCAGCGCGAAGATCGTCAATGCGCTTCGCCCCAGCTCGTGCCGATGCCGACCTCGACCTCGAGAGGGACCGAGAGCGTCAGCGAGGGTTCGGCGGCGCCCATCATCACGCGGCGAATGACCTCGCCCGCGGCCGCGGCCTTGTCCTCGGGCGCCTCGAAGACGAGTTCGTCGTGGACCTGGAGCAGCATCCTGACGTCGGACAGGCCGGCCTCTTCCAGCGCCTTCGGCATGCGCGCCATCGCGCGCTTGATCAGGTCGGCGCTGGTGCCCTGGATCGGGGCGTTGATCGCGGCGCGCTCGCTGCCCGCGCGCTCGTTCTGGCTTGCCGCCTTGATGCGCGGGAACCAGGTCTTCCGGCCGAACAGGGTCTCGGTATAGCCTTTGGCGCGCACGCCTTCGAGCGTGTCGGTGATATAATCGCTGATCCCCGGGAAGCGCTCGAAATAGCGCGCAATCAGTGCCTGCGCCTCGTCGGGGGTGACTTCGAGTCGGCCCGCGAGGCCCCAGCGCGAGATGCCGTAGAGGATCGAGAAATTGACCGTCTTGGCCTTGCCGCGGGTGTCGCGGTTGCTCTCGCCGAACAGCTCGATCGCGGTGGCGGCGTGGATGTCCTGCCCCTGCGCGAAGGCTTCCTTGAGTTCGGGAACGTCGGCCATATGCGCGGCAAGGCGGAGCTCGATTTGGCTATAGTCGGCGGCGATCAGCACATGGCCGGGCGCGGCGATGAAGGCGTCGCGGATCTGGCGCCCCGTCTCGGTGCGGATTGGGATGTTCTGGAGATTGGGGTCGGTCGACGACAGCCGCCCGGTCTGCGCACCGACGAGGCTGTAGCTGGTGTGGACGCGGCCGGTCTTGGCGTTGATCTGCTGCTGCAACGCGTCGGTATAGGTCGATTTGAGCTTCGAGAGCTGACGCCATTCCAGAATCTTGCGCGCGATCGGCACGCCGTCGCGTTCGAGGCGTTCGAGCTCGCTCTGATCGGTCGACCAGTCGCCCGACTTGCCCTTGCGCCCGCCCTTGAGGCCGAGCTTGTCGAACAGGATTTCGCCGAGCTGCTTGGGGCTACCGATCGCGAAGGGCTGGCCTGCCAGTTCGTGTATCTCGCCCTCGATGCGCAGCATCTCGGTCGCGAACTCGCCCGACAGGCGCGCGAGATAGTCGCGGTCCACCATGATGCCCGCGCGCTCCATCGTCTCGACGATGGCGGCGAGCGGCCGGTCGACCATTTCGTAGACGCGGGTACCGCCTTCGAGCGGCAGGCGAAGCTTGAGCAATTTCCACAGGCGCCAGGTCACTTCGGCGTCCTCCGCGGCATATTCGGTCGCGCGCGGCAGTTGCACCTCGGCAAAGCTGATCTGCGACTTGCCGGTGCCGCAAACCTCCTTGAACGACAGGCAGACATGGTCGAGGTGGGTCTTCGCCAGTTCGTCCATCCCGTGCTGATGCTTGCCCGCGTCGAGCGCGAAGCTCATCACCAGCGTGTCGTCATAGGGCGCGATGGTCAGCCCATGCTGCGCGAGCACGCCGATGTCATATTTGAGGTTGTGCCCGACCTTGAGCACCGCCTCGTCGGCGAAGAGCGCGTAGAGGCGGCCGAGCGCGTCGGCCATCGGCACCTGCTCGGGCTTTTCGGCGAACATGTCGGTGCCGCCATGGCCGAGCGGGATATAGCAGGCCTTGCCGGGACCGGTGGAGAGGCTGACCCCGACCAGTTCGCCGGTGACGCTGTCGAGCGTCGCGGTTTCGGTGTCGACCGCGACGACATGGGCTGCGCGGGCCTCGGCGATCCAGCGGTCGAGCACCTCGACGGTGGTCACCGTCTCATAGAGGTTGCGGTCGATCGGCGGCATCGCGGGCAGCGTGGGCGTCGAGGGGCCGCCGGCGGGTGCGGCCGCGGGAGCGACGCCGGGGCGCGGCAGGGTCGGCGGACCGCCGGGCGTGACGCCGGTGTCGAGCTTGGCCGAGAGCGAGCGGAAGCCATGCTCGTCGAGGAAGAGTTTCAACGGTTCGGGCGGGATTGCGCCGAGCCTGAGCTGGTCGAGCGTATCCGGCATCGGGGTGTCGCGTTTCAGGTCGACGAGGATGCGCGACAATTCGGCCATCGCGCGATGCTCGATCAGATTGTCGCGGAGCTTCGACGCCTTCATCGTCGCGGCGCCGTCGAGCGCGGCGGTCAGATTGCCATATTCCTGGATCAGCTTGGTTGCGGTCTTGGGGCCGACCCCGCGCACGCCGGGGACATTGTCGACGGCATCGCCCATCAGCGCGAGCACGTCGCCGACGAGGTCGGGCGTGACGCCGAATTTCTCGTTCACCGCCTCGAGGCCGAGGCGGACATTCTTCATTGTGTCGAGCATGTCGACATGCGGCGCACCGTCGGCGGGCTCGCGGATCAGTTGCATCAGATCCTTGTCGCTGCTGACGATGGTGACGTCCCAGCCTTCGCGCACCGCGGCCTCGGTGTAGGTGGCGATCAGGTCGTCGGCCTCGAAACCCTCGAGTTCGATGCACGGCAAAGAGAAGGCGCGCGTCGCGTCGCGGATCAGCGGGAACTGTGGGCGCAGATCCTCGGGCGGCTCCGGCCGGTTCGCCTTGTACTGATCGTAGATTTCGTTGCGGAACGACTGGCTGCTATGGTCGAGGATCACCGCTAGGTGCGTCGGCCCGTCGGCGTCGTGGAGGTCCTTCGCGAGCTTCCACAGCATCGTGGTGTAGCCGTAAACCGCGCCGACGGGCACGCCCTGCGGGTTCGTCAGCGGCGGCAAGCGGTGATAGGCGCGAAAGATGTAGCTGGAGCCATCGACCAGATAGAGATGATTCTTTTCGGACATGGCGCGGGGTGTAGCAGGGCATTTCGGCCTGAGCGAGCGCCCGGTGCAGATCGGGTCAATCGGCCAGCCTTATCTGGTCGACCACCCAGTCTCCGGTCTGCCGCACCCACATCAACCGAAGCTTTCTCGTATGACGTTCGGGTTTTTTGGCGCCTGTGCCGGTGCTGCGATCGGCCCAACCGAAGGTCGCGAGCATTTCCACCCTGTCGGCATCGAGCCCGGTGGCCTGCTCGACGTCGAAATAGACATTGTCGGCTTTGGCGAACAGCGCGCGCAGGCTGTCCCAATCGGCCTGCTCGCCTTCCTTTAGGCCCTGCGAAGCCAGGTTGAAATCGGCGCGCAGCAGGTCGGGCCAGCTCTTGCCTTCTTCTTCCGCGCGAAAGATCAGGGGGTAGAGGTCGCGATAGATGCTCATGACATGCCCCGCGGCGATCGTGTCGCCGCGAAGGCCCATGCAGGCCTCGATCAGCGCGATGCCGTGGCGCATGCGGTCGGCATCGATCGACGAACATTCGCCGAAGGTCTCGGCCGCCACCTCGGCCAGCGTTGCGCCGAAACGATCGGTCGGGCCACCTTCGCAAGCCGATGCAGTCATGGCGCGGCTTTCGGGGTCGAGCCACATCTGGCCGACAACAAACTGCGCGAGCTGTCGTGGATCAGCGCTTTCAAAGCGTGATACCCATGCGTGCAGACAGACGTTGACCTCGTCGCCCGGCTTCGTCTCGGGCACGAGGCGGCGATGCGCGATGGCGGCGTCGCCGAGAATGCGATCCCACGCCTTCTCGGGGATCGGGCGCGTCCATGTCGTCGGTTGCGCACCGTCCTTGCCGCGCGGCTGGCGTATTTCGATGACCGGCGGCACGCCCTTGGCGCGGATGGCACTGATCGCGAGCACGTCGCGGCCATAGCCGTCGACATAGAGCATCCGGCGCACCGCCGTGCCCTCGGCGGCCATCGTCTCGGCAGGACGAAGGCCGTAGCGATCGTGCCAGGCCTTGACCGCGGCGTCGGAGCAGCGATCGCCGCCGCTGTCGTCGGCGCAGCCCGACGCGAAATCCTCCAGTTCCTGCGCGGGCGCCGGGGTCGTCAGCAGGGCGAGGACGGACAGGAGCAGGGCACGTATCATCTGATATCCTCGTCGGTCGCTTCGGGCCGCGGGAGCGGCGGCAAGTCGAAATGGAGCACCTCCTCGCGCACCCCGAGCCTGGTGTAGAGCGCGATCGCGGGCGGGTCGGCATAGTCGGCCTGGACGAAGACCGCCCAGGCGCCGGTGTCGGCGGCGATATGCTGGAGCTCTTCAATCAGCGCGGTGGCGACGCCGCGGCGGCGATGCGCTTCGGCGACGGCGAGGTCGTAGAGATAGATTTCGCTGCGCGCAGCCTCGAGCTTGTCGAGGATGTAAGCGGTGAGGCCGCCGGCGATGCTTCCCTCGACCTCCGCGACGAGCAGGATGATCGTGGGCTTGGCAAGCTGGTGCGCGAGCCAGGCGTCGTCGGGGGTCTCGCGGCGATAGGTTTCGGGGTCCTCGAAGGCGTCGGCGTAGAGCGCGTTGAGGGCGCGCGCCGCTGTGATGTCGGCGGGGCCGAGGCGGCGGACCGTCAGGCTCATCGATAGTCGATGACGAGCTTCGCCGCGGCCGCGACGGCTGCGGCGCGCGCCTCGTCGGTCGTGCCGCCCGCGACCTTCGCCAACGTCACGCCCATGCGGCGGTAGGGGCGCGTCACCGGCTTGCCGAAGATGCGAGCGTCGACGGCGGTCTCCGCATCGGGCGGGATCAGCGCATCGGCGAGGCCCGCAATCGCGAAGTCGCTCGCGTCGCGGTCGGCGAGGAGGACCGCGCTGGCGCTGGCATCGGGCGCCGCGATCGCGGGGATGGGCAGGCCGAGGATCGCGCGGGCGTGGAGGTCGAATTCGGAGAGGTTCTGCGAGATGAGCGTCACCATGCCGGTGTCGTGGGGGCGTGGGCTCAGTTCGGAGAAGATGACCTGGTCGCCCTTCACGAAGAACTCGACCCCGAAGATGCCATGGCCGCCGAGCGCATCGACGACCTTGGTCGCCATCTCCTGCGCCGAGGCGAGGGCGGCGTCGGACATCGCGGCGGGCTGCCAGCTTTCGCGATAGTCGCCGCGTTCCTGGCGGTGGCCGATCGGTGGGCAGAAACTCACGCCGTCCTTGTGGCGCACGGTGAGCAAGGTGATTTCGTAATCGAAGCCGATGAAGGCCTCGGCAATCACGCGGAGACGGTCGCCGCGCATGCCCGCGGCGGCATAGTCCCAGGCGGCGTCGATATCGGCGGCACTCTTGACCGTGCTCTGGCCCTTGCCCGACGAGGACATCACCGGCTTGACCACGAGCGGGAAGCCGATGCGGTGCGCGGCAGCGACGAGTTCCTCGCGCGTCTCGGCATATTCGAAGGTCGAGGTGGTGAGCTGCAGCTCGCTCGCGGCGAGGTCGCGGATCGCGTCGCGGTTCATCGTGAGCTGCGCGGCGCGCGCGCTGGGCACGACATGGAAACCCTCGGCTTCGACCTGGCTAAGGATTTCGGTGCGGATCGCCTCGACCTCGGGGACGATATGGTCGGGTTTGTGCTTCTCGATCGTGGCGCGGAGCGCGGCGCCGTCGAGCATCGAGAAGACTTCGAAGCCGTCGGCGACCTGCATCGCGGGGGCGCCTTCGTAGCTGTCGCAGGCGATCACCCGGCACCCGAGGCGCTTCGCCGAAATGACGAACTCGCGCCCGAGTTCGCCCGAACCGAGCAGGAGGATGGTGGCGGTAGGGGTCATCGGTCGGGCTTTCGTCGCTGGCGTATGCCGCCCGGCTTAGTCGGGCCGTGGGGGATTCGCCAGAGGCGCTCTCAACTCTGGATCTCGCAGATATCGGGAATGATCGTCCACCACAGCAAGGCGCCGAGCGCCGACAGCGCCGCGGCGCTGGCGAAGGCCCAGCCATAGCCGCCGAGATAATCGACGATCAGCCCGGTGATCACCGGGCCGACGATGCCCGAGATATTGCCGAGCGCATTTTGCACCCCGACCCAGCTGCCCGCCGCGCGCGGCCCGGCGAAGATCTGGCCGATCGCGAAGAGGTTGGTGGCGATGAGCCCGGTGCCGATCCCCGCGACGACGAGCCACAGCGCGAGCGTCGCGGCGTCGCCCGCGACCGCGATGCCAGCGATCGCCGCGGCCATGGCGAGCTGGCCGGTGATCATCAGCCAGCGGCGGAGCTCGCCCTCGTGGCTGCCGCGCGCGACCATATGGTCGGAGAGCCAGCCCGCGCCGAGCGCGACGACGCCCTGTGTCGTGAAGCTCAGGGTCGTGAGCATCGTCATCTCGCCGATCGAATAGCCGCGTGTGCCGACGAGGTAGAGCGGCAGCCAGGCGAGCAGGAAATAAAAGCCATAGTTCGAGAGGAAATGGACGAGCCCCATGCGCCAGAGCGTCGGAATGCGCAGCAAGCGCGTCATCGACACGCGCTCGGCCGTGGGGGCGGCGATGCTCTGCGCGCGGAGCGGCGCGGCGACAATCTGCCAGGGGATCAGCCAGAGCAGGGTCACGAGCCCGAAGACCCAGAAGACCGCGCGCCAGCCCCATTCGCCGAGGATCGCGCCGCCGAAGAGAACGCCGAGCGCGGGGCCGAAGGCGAGCGCGGCCGAGACCGAGGCGTTGGCGATGCCGCGGCGCTCGGCGGGCACCTCGGCGGCGAAGATCTTGCTGCTGCCCGGAAAGGCGATGCTCTCGCCGAGCCCGAGGAAGAGGCGCAGCAGCACGAGCGAGGCGAGCCCGCCGACGAAGCCGGTGAGCGCCGTGCTGACCGCCCAGATCGCGACGCCGAGCGCGAAGACGCGGTAGACGCAGAAGCGGTCGCAGAGCCAGCCGACTAAGAGGCAGGCGGGGGCATAGACCCAGAAAAAGGCGGAGACCGCGATGCCGAAGCCGGTGGCCGAGAGCTGGAGGTCGTCCTTCATCAGCGGCGCGGCGACCCCGATCGCGCCGCGATCGACATAGTTGAGCAGCACCGACAGCGCGATCAGCACCACCACCCAAGTGATGCGCGCGCCGCTCGCGCGGCCGGCTTCCTTCGTCGCCATGATGGACCTCTCCCCGTCCTTGTGGGGCGAGGCGTATCACAGGGCGGGGGCGGCGTTTAGCCCCTCATTCCGACCAGCGGTCGGTATCGTGATCGGGGTGCTGGTGGTTGCTCGCCCTGATCGCGCCGACATAGGCGGCCATCGTGTCTTCGGTCGTGCCTTCGCCCTTGATCGGCAGATGTTCGAAGAGCGGGAGCTGGCCTTCGAGGCCGAACTGCACCTGCGGCGGAAAGGCGGACGGGTCGTCGAACGAGCCGGTGGTCAGGTTGATATGCTTGCTCTCATGATAGTCGTAGGTCAGCGGCGTGCCGCACTCGCGGCAGAAGCCGCGCGACGCCTTGTCCGAGCTGGCGAAGGTCGCGGGGCTGCCGCGCGTCCAGCTTATCGCGTCGCGCGGGACGCCGATCAGCGCGATGAAAAAATTGCCCGCCGCCTTCTGGCACATGCGGCAGTGGCAGATGTGCGAGGTGTCGAGCACCGCGCTCACATGATAGCGCACCGCGCCGCACTGGCAGCCGCCCGAGGCGTCGGTTTCGATGCGATCGGTCATCTGTTTCCCTTGCTCAGTCGATCAGGCAGACGGTGCCCGCCCAGAGGTCGGTGACCAGCCCCTCGATCCCGTCGATGTCGAGCAGGCCGGTGAGGTCGCCGCTGCTGAACAACAGCCCGAGCGACGAATCCTCGACGGTCAAATCCTTATAGGCGGCGTGGAGTTCCTGCCGCGTCGAACCGATGCCGATGCCCTTGGTCGTCTTGAACGGCGACCGGGCGGCGTTGATCGTCCAGCCGGTGAACTTACCCTCCTGGAAGGTCATCTGCAGGCCGTTCCGAAAGTCGGTATAGTCGACCGTCCCGGCGCCGCACTCGCTGCTGCTGCCGCGTTTGGTCGGGGGTGCCAGCACCACGCCCACGGCGGATTCGGCCTTGTCGCGCTCGGTGCCATAGGGGAGGAGCTGCATCTTGCCATCATGATCGGCGAGCAGCAGGCCGTCGGGCGCGAGGACCAGCGGGTTCTCGACGCGGACGCGAGGCTTGGGTGGCAAGGGCTTGGCGACGGGTTCGGTGGCGGTCTGGGTCGCGGTCTTGTCGGGTTCGCGCGCGGTCTCGCTGGCGGGCGATGAGCAGGCGGCGAGCAATGGCAACAATATAAGGCTTGGGTGCCACATCGCATCTTGCCGTGGTGCAGTCATATCCCACCTCCGTTCGTCCTGAGCCTGTCGAAGGACGATCATGCGCCCAAGTCTATGTCTGGCTCCTGGACTTTGCCAGTCGCGAAATGCCGTCCCAATCGCCCTCGATCAGCGCTTCTTTCTTCACCCGCGACCACCCCTTGATCTGGCGCTCGGCCGCCAGAGCTTCGGCGCGCGTCGAGACTTCCTGGCTCCAGACGAGTTCGACCGGCCTTCGGTGACCGGTATAGCCGCCGAGCGCGCCGGACTGATGCTGGCCGATGCGATATTCGAGATTATCGGTGTGGCCGACATAATATCGGCCGTCCGCACAGCGGAGCATGTAGGTCCAGAATAGCATATCGAGAGGTTAGCGCTCTATCGTCCTTCGACAAGCTCAGGACGAACGGAAATGGAGTGTTTCAGCCGCTGCTTTTCTGCGGATGAAAAGTCTCGCCGCGCGCGAGCATCGCGACGAGGTCGGCGATCTTCTTCTTGCGTCCCGCCTCGGTCTTGATGGTGCCGAGGCGGAAGATCAGTGCGAAGCGGTTCTGTGCGGTGAGCCTGGCGAGCATGGCCTTCGCGGCGGGGTCGGCGTCGATCGCGGCCTGCAGGTCTTCCGGAATTTCGGATCCCTTGACGCGGTAGGCGCGGTCCCAGCGGCCGTCGGCCTTGGCGGCCTCGACCTGTTTTTGGCCATGCTCGGTCATCTTCCCCTCGGCGGTCAGCCGCGCGACATTGTCGATGTTGATCTGGCTCCACACGCTTTTTGGCCCGCGCGGCGAATAGCGCTGGAGGAAGCTCTTTTCGTCGAAGGATTTGCGGATGCCGTCGATCCACCCCCAGCACAGCACCGCGTGAATCGCCTGTTCGGGGGTGATCGACGCGAGGCCCGACTTGACCTTGTGGATCTTGATCCAGACCTCGCGCTCGGTGGCGTGGTTGGCAGCGAGCCAGTCGTAGAAGCCGTCCATGTCCACGAACTCGTGGACTTTGGCGGGATCTACATGGACAGCGGCCACCGCCTTATTCCCACTCGATCGTCCCCGGCGGCTTTGACGTATAGTCGTAGACCACGCGGTTGATGCCCTGGACCTCGTTGATGATGCGCGTCGCGCAACGGCTGAGGAAGCTCGCGTCGAAGGGGTAGATGTCGGCGGTCATGCCGTCGGTCGAGGTCACGGCGCGGAGCGCGCAGACATGGTCGTAGGTGCGGTAATCGCCCATCACCCCGACGGTGCGGACGGGGAGCAGCACGGCGAAGGCCTGCCAGATCTCGTCATAGAGGTCGGCATTGCGAATCTCTTCCAGATACACCGCGTCGGCCTTGCGGAGGATGTCGCAGCGTTCCTTGCTGACCTCGCCCGGGATGCGGATCGCGAGGCCGGGGCCGGGGAAGGGGTGTCGGCCGACGAAGACGTCGGGCAGGCCGAGTTCCTTGCCGAGCAGGCGGACCTCGTCCTTGAACAGCTCGCGCAAGGGTTCGACCAGCTTCATGTTCATGCGTTCCGGCAGGCCGCCGACATTGTGGTGGCTCTTGATCGTCACGCTGGGGCCGCCGGTGAAGCTGACGCTCTCGATGACGTCGGGGTAGAGCGTCCCCTGCGCGAGGAAGTCGGCGCCGCCGATCTTCTTCGCTTCCTCCTCGAAGACGTTGATGAATTCGCCGCCGATGAACTTGCGCTTCGCTTCGGGGTCGGTGACCCCGGCGAGGCCCGCCATGAAGCGCTCCTCGGCATCGACGACGACGAGCGGGATATTGTAGTGGTCGCGGAACAGGCGTTCGACCTGCGCGCGCTCGTTGAGGCGGAGCAGGCCGTGATCGACGAAGACGCAGGTCAGTTGCTCGCCGATCGCTTCGTGGATCAGCACCGCCGCGACCGCGCTGTCGACACCGCCCGACAGCCCGCACAGCACGCGCTGGTCGCCGACCTGCGCCCGGATTTCGGCGATCTTGGTGGCGCGGAATTCGGCCATCGTCCAGTCGCCGGCGAGCCCGCAGATCTTGTGGACGAAGTTCGACAGCAATTTTGCGCCGTCGGGGGTGTGCACCACCTCGGGGTGGAACATGGTGGTGTAGTACCGCTTCGTCTCGTTGACGCAGATCGCGAAGGGGGCGTTGGGCGAGGTGCCGACGATCTCGAACCCCTCGGGCGCCTCGGTGACGCGGTCGCCGTGGCTCATCCACACCGGATATTTGTTGCCGACCTCCCAGAAACTCTCGAACAGCGGGCTGGCTTTGAGGATCTCGACGTCGGCGCGGCCGAATTCGGCGGCGTGGCCGCCCTCGACGGTGCCGCCGAGCTGGACGGCCAAGGTCTGCTGGCCATAGCAGATGGCGAGGATCGGTAGGCCGCTGTCGAGGATCACCTGCGGCGCGCGCGGGCTGCCTTCGTCGGTGACCGAGGCGGGGCCGCCCGACAGGATCACGCCCTGCGGCTTCATGCGCGCAAAGCCTTCGGCGGCGCTGTTGAAGGGGACGATCTCGCTATACACCCCGGCCTCGCGGACGCGGCGGGCGATGAGCTGCGTGACCTGCGACCCGAAGTCGACGATCAGGATGGATTCGGTCGGTTGGATGGACATGGCGCCACCTAAGGAGGCGCCCGGTTCCTGTCCAGCCCTAAGCCACCGTCCGGTACGGCTGGCAGCGGTCGATGAAGGCGGCGAGTTCGGCGACCGAGCGGCGCGCGTCGGGATCGTCGTGGCGTTCGAGGACATGCATGCGGCCTGGCCAAGCGCGCAGCTCGACGGACACCCCCGCAGCGGCGGCGCGGCGTGCGAGCGCTTCCGCATCGGCGAACATCGGATCGCCCGCATTGGCGTGGATCGCGATGCGCGGCAGGCCGCGCATGACGCCGAGCATCGGATTGACCGCCGGATCGCGCGGGCTTGCCGAACCCAAGTAGAGGCGCGCGCATTGCCGCGCCACCGGGTGGATGTCGCCGCGCCCCGGATCGACGTCGATCCACGGCGAGAGGAAGGCGAGCCCCGCGGGCTGCCTGCCGCGCGCGACCAGCCGCTGCGCCGCGGCGAGCGCGATGCCGCAGCCCGTCGATTCGGCGACGAGTACGATGTTCTCGGACGCATGGCCGCGCGCGATCAGCAGTTCGGCGGCGGTCTCGACATCGTCGACCGCGGCGGGGCAGGGGAATTCGGGGGCGAGGCGATAGTCGCAGATCATGACCTTCGCGCCTGCCTCGCGCGCGATCCGTCCGATCATCGCGGTGAAATGCGGGCTGCGCGGGACGACGAACGAGCCGCCGGGGACATAGAGCAAGATCATGTCGCGGCGGAAACCCGGGCCGTCGATCCACGACATGGCGGGGCCGCGCGCGACCGGGCGCTCGACCGACAGGCCGGCGATCGCGACGTTCATCAGCGCGATATGCTTCGCATCGGCGGCGACGAAACGCTCGCGCAGGCTGCGATAGCGGTCGCGCCGTTCGGCGGGGTCGGCGATCGCCGCGGCGCGCGTTAGTTCGTGCGCGACCAGCCGGCCGCCGACCCGCCAGGGGAGCGCGACGCCGAGGTCGAGGAGGGCGCGGCGGACGAACGAGGTGGCGCGCGGCATCGCCGTCACTTCCACCCCCGGCAGGTCGAGCGCGAGCGCCGCCATCGCCTGTTCCCCCCAATGCCGAAATCGGCTATCTTCCAAGGGTTCTAGGGGGCTCGGCGATGCGCATCAAGGGGACCGACCGCAAGGCCGTCGAGGCGCTGGTCGACACGTCGGAGGCGCTGCGCGACTATGTCCGCCTTTATCCCGAGGCCAAGCGCCGCGCGGTCGAGATCGTCACCGGGGTCGCGGGCGATTATGCCGATATGGGCATGGAGCTGGTGATCGAGATCGCCGAGGATGCCGCGGCGCGGATCGAGCGGCTGGGCAAAAGCTTCGACCTGACCGCGTCCGAGGCGCTGCTGGCGCTGCATATCGCCGACGGGGGCAGCACCGCCGACTATGCGGCCGCGCGCGGGATCACGCGCAACACCGTGCGCAACCAGCTGCAGGCGGTGTTCGACAAGACCGGCGCGCGCCGCCAGACCGAGCTCGTGCGGTTGCTGGCGGATTACTGAGTTTTTTCAGCGCATAGTATGTTCGCATCATGCGGCGCCCGCGCCGCGCGGTCAGGATCGTCCCGTTCAGGCAACAGGGGGCGATCATGGCACCACGATATTTTCGCGCGGCACTTCTCGGCTGTTCGGTCTTCATTGGCGTGACGGCGACGCCCGCGCTGGGGCAGGGGCGGTACAGCGGTTATGATGTCGACCCGTTTTCGCAGCGGGGGTATAACCCGTTCGAGGCTTTCAGCGATCGTATCGGCGAAATGACGAACGATCGGTTGCGCGCCTATCGCGAGACGCGGCAGGAGCTGATCGACGGCTGGTGCAAGCGGCGGCTCAGCAATCTGAACAGTCTCCATGCCGAGGTCGAGCGGCGGCAGAACGAGATTTCAAAGGAGGATCTGGCGGCCTATCGGCAGGCGCTGGCGCAGGAACGCGCCTATCCGTGCCCGCCGGGCGGGCCGCCGACTCCGCCGCCGCCACCGCCGCCGCCACCGCCGCCGGTGGTGCCCGAGCCCAAGGCGGTGATGCGCGACAGGATCGCGCCCAGTCAGCCCTATGAAGGGCCTTCGATGACCTATGATCCGGGGCCGATGCTGCCGGGGCCGATGCTGCTCGATCCGGGCGCGCGCGTCGTGGCCGACCCGCCGCCCCCGGCGCAGCCGACACCGCCTCCGCCGCCTGCGGCACAGCCGGTCGCCGCGGCGCCGGCGCAGGGGCTGACGCAGGACGAGATCAACGAGGTCGCGCGGCAGCAGTCGCACTTCGACGTCGTCGAGCGCGAGCGGAAGATGGAAAAGGAGCGCAACGAGGCGGCCGCGCTCGGCCGCATCGGCAATAGCGTGCTGGTCAGTGTCGGCCTCGGCGAGATGGAAATCCCGGCGACCAATTACGGCTTCGTCCGCGACGGACCGGTCCCGACGCCCGAAGTCGCGGCGCTGACCGGACAGCAGCGCTTTCCGGCGATCTTCGTCGAGGGCATCGCGAGCTTCGCGACCGTCGGCGACCTCGTCTTGCGCTATAGCGAGGGCGATGCGCGGAGCAGCGTCGACCTGCCCGCCGGGGAGGTCGGCACGGCGCGGGGCTTCCCGTACAGCGCCGAATCGCCGGGCGGCAGCACCGGCATTGCGGGCCGGGTGCCGCTGTCGGCGGCCGAAGAGAGTACCTTCAAGGACTTCGGGGGCGGTGTCCGCCGCAGCGCCTTCCCGCACGCCAAGCCGAAGGATCCCTTCGACATCTTCTACGGGATCGAGGGCGTGATCCGCGACCGCGACCATGTCGGCGAGGTGTCGATCACGACGCCGGTGATCGCGAACCAGCTGCTCGAACAGGATGTCGACGAGCGCGAGCTGCATGTGTTGGCCGGTGCGAAGGCCGAGGTGCCGCTCGGCAATATCGCGCGCTTCCTGATCGGGGCGGAGGCCAGCGTCTATTATTACGACTTCGACCTGAAATCGCTGGAAACGATCGATCAGAATTTCGGTCCGCTCGACGATCGCAGCTACACGCGGTCGGTCGAGGACGGCAGGACCGGGGTGGGTTATACGGGGACGATCCGCGGCCAGATCATCCTCAATCTCGGCGAACCCAAGACCGACGGGAGCGCTCGCGCGGAGCTGTTCCTCGCCGCACGCGCCGCCTATTCCAGCGACCGCGCGCAAATCCTGAACCCGCCCAATGGCGACTTCGTCCAGGCGGGCGGGACGAGCGGGCTGGTGACCAACGATGCCATCGACTGGTCGGTGTCGCTGGGGTTCCGCGTGTTTATGGGGGGCTCGGGGCGGTTCAAGTTCTGAGCCGAGCGGGCGAATAAAGAGCAAGGGGATGGTTGTTGGACCATCCCCTGTTTCCGCTCGACACAAATGGGATCATAGGGCGGCTTATTGCCTTCCGCCCGACACCGGCCACGCCACCCCGTCGTCCGCCGGGCGATATCGGCCGTTGGTGGAACAACCATGGCCCCGACACATTGTTGCGACAATTGCGACATAGGTGAACCGCGACCGCAAACGGGCGTCAGCGATGGTTCAGCGCGTGCCGGTAAGACAAGACAAAGACAAGAAAAACAAAGGCCCTCTCCCAATGAATTACTCCCGTTCGACCCTCTCCGTCCGGGCCGCCCTGCTGGCGGCCGGCGCGTCGCTCGCGGTGCCGGCGCTGGCCGAGACCGAGGCGCCGGTCGCGATCACCGCGACCGCCGCGCAGCCGGTCGAGGATAGTGCAGCGCAGCCCGACGACGCCGGTTATGACGAAGGCTATGAGGACGAGATCGTCGTCACCGCGCCGCGGCTCGCGGGACAGCTCGACACCGATTATGCGGCCGAGGCCGAACTCGATGAAGCGGCGATCGCGAGCTATGGCGTTTCGAACGTCGAGGAGCTGCTGACCGCGCTCCAGCCGCAGACGCGCTCGGGGCGCGGGCGCGGCAGCGGGCGGCCGATCATCCTAGTCAACGGGCGCCGCGTCGGCGGCTTCGGCGAGGTGCGCAACCTGCCCCCCGAAGCGATCGCCAAGGTCGAAATCTTTCCCGAGGAAGTCGCGCTGCAATATGGCTATTCGGCCGACGAGCGCGTCGTCAACCTGGTGCTCAAGCCCAATTTCCGTCAGGTCGCGGTCGAGGCCGAGGGCGGCATCCCGACGCAGGGCGGGCGCTTCCAGAGCGAGATCGAGCCCAGTTTCCTGATGATCGGCGACAATGGCCGTTTCAACCTCAACGCAGGGTGGGAGCATCAGACGATGCTGCGCGAGAGCGAGCGCAATCTCGTTTACGACGATCCCGTGCTCGCCGCGCAGGCGCCCGCGCGCAGCCTGCTCGGCGCCAGCGACGAATATTCGCTCGACGCGACGATCCAGCGCAGCCTGAACAAGCTCACCGACGCGTCGCTCAACGTGCGCTTCGACCAGACCGACAGCCTGTCGTTGCTCGGCCCCGGGCTCGGCGGCGTCACCGATCCGCTCGAGCGCGACGGGCGCAGCCGCAACCTCGCCGCGACCGCCAGCGTCAACGGCATGCTCGGCGACTGGCGCTGGTCGACCTCGGCCAATTATGCCGACGCCGACCAGCGGACCTTCACCGATCGTATCGTCAATGGGGCCGCGCGGGTCGACCGGTTCGACAGCAGCCAACAGAGCTTCGGTGGCAACGCCAATCTGTCGGGCACGGTGACCGAAGGCTGGGCGGGTCCGATCCGCCTGTCGGCGACCGCGAGCTATTCGGGGCTGCGCTTCGACAGCCGGTCGGACAATGCCAATGGCATCACGACGACCGACCTCGCGCGCGACTTGCCGGGCGTGTTCGGATCGCTGACCATCCCGCTGCTCGACCCCGAATATGAGGTCGGCAAGATCGGCCGCGTGTCGCTGACATTGAGCGGCCAATATCAGGACCCCAGCGATTTCGCCGCGCTGAAGAGCTGGGGCGCAAACCTCAACTGGGGCGTCACCGACAATCTGTCGCTGATCGCGAGCTACAACCAGGACGAGGCGGCGCCGGGTATCCAGCAGCTCGGTGCCGCGCCGCTGGTGACCCCCGCGGTGACCTATTACGACTTCCGCACCGGGCAGACGGTGCAGATCACGACGACGACGGGGGGCAATCCCCTGCTCCAGGCCGAGCAGCGCCGCGACCTTAAGCTGGGGGTGAACTGGTCGCCGCCGATGATCGAAGGGCTCAACCTGTCGGTCAATTACAACCGCAACCGCAGCTACGACACCGCGAACGGCTTCCCGCTGCTGACGCCCGAAATCGAGGCGGCCTTCCCCGACCGGGTGACGCGCGATGCGAACGGGGTGCTGACCGCGCTCGACCTGCGCCCGGTCAATTTCGACCGCAGCGAGAATTCGCAAATCCGCTGGGGCTTCAATTTCGGCAAGAGCTTTGGCCAGCAACAGCAGGGCGGCCCCGGTGCTGGCGGCGGACGCGGCGAGCGTCCGGCGGGCGCGAGTGCGACGCCGCCGGTGGGCGAAGGCGGGCCTCCTCCGGCGGGCGCGCGGCGCGGCGGAGGCGGCGAAGGCGGCCCGCGTGCGGGCGGCGGGCGTGGTCCGGGTGGCGGCGGTCCCCGGATGGGCGGCGGGCGCGGCGGCCCCGGCGGGATGTTCGGCGGGCCGCAGGGCGGGCGCTGGCAGGTGTCGCTCTACCACACGATCAAGCTGACCGACACGGTGCTGATCCGTCCGGGCGTGCCCGAACTCGACCTGCTCGACGGCTCGGCGACGGGCAGCGGCGGCGGCAGCAACCGCCACCTGCTCGAGCTCGACGGCGGCGTGTTCAACAAGGGCTTCGGCGTCCGGCTGAGCGCGAAATACGACAGCGGCAGCACGGTTACCGGCGGCAGCTCGGGCGATTTGAAGTTCGGCGACCTCGCGACCTTCAACCTGCGCGTCTTCATGGATTTCAACCAGAAGCCCAAGCTGATCGAGAAAATGCCCTTCCTGAAAGGGTCGCGCCTGCGCCTGTCGGTCGACAATCTGTTCGACGCGCAGCGCAAGATCACCGACGGCAACGGCATCGTGCCGCTGAATTACCAGCCGGGCTATATCGACCCCTTGGGGCGCTATATCGAGCTGGAGTGGCGCAAGGCTTTTTGATGTCGGTTAAACGGGACAGCCCCTATATTCCCTCCCCCTTGATGGGGGAGGTAGCGAGACTTCCGAACTTGTTCGCTAGCCGCAGCGGTGGGGGTGCGGTTTCGGCCTGAACCGACGGGGGCAGGATGCACCATCACCCCCATCCAACTTCGCCTAGCGCCAACGGCGCAAGGCTCCGTATCCTTCCCCCATCGAGGGGGAAGGAGGTCAGGCCGAAAGGATCGTCGTGCCCAGCGGTGCGGTCGGGCGCGGGCTCGCTCGGTACGAAGGTCAGCGCCTTTTCGAACTGCGCGGTGCAGCCCGCCCAATTGTAGCGCGCGCCGAGTGCGGCGGCGTCGGCGCGGTCGCATGCGAGCGCTGCGGCGATCGCGGCGTCCAGATCTTCGTCGAGCGCGCCCGCGCCATCGCGGACGATGTCGCCGGGGCCGGGCACCGGATAGGCGGCGACGGGCGTGCCCGCGCTCAGCGCCTCGATGATCACGAGGCCGAAGGTGTCGGTGCGGCTGGGGAAGACGAAGACGTCGGCGCCCGCGTAAGTCGCGGCGAGCGCCTCGCCCGTCTGCTTGCCGAGGAAGACGGTATCGGGATAGCGCGCCTGGAGTTCGGCGAGCGCGGGGCCGTCGCCGACGACGATCTTGGTGCCGGGCTGCGCGGTATCGAGGAACGCCTCGATATTCTTTTCGACCGCGACGCGGCCGACATAGAGCTGGAGCGGGCGCTTGAGGCCTTCGAAGGCGGGGTGCGGCGCGCGGTCGGGGCGGAAGAGGTCGTGATCGACCCCGCGTTCCCACATCATCGTCTGGGTGAGGCCCTGGTCGGCGAGTTCGCGCGCGAGGCTGCGCGTCGCGACCATGATGTGGCGCGCCGGGCGGTGGAACCAGCGGATGAAGCGCCAGACGAAGGCGGGCGAGAGCGGTAGCCGCGCCGCGACATATTCGGGAAAGCGCGTGTGATAGGCGGTGGTGAAGGGGAATTGGTTGCGGATGCACCAGCGCCGCGCCGCCATGCCGAGCGGGCCTTCGGTGGAGATATGGATCGCCTGCGGCGCGAAGGCACGGATATGGCGGCCGACCTTGCGCCAGCCGGCGAGCGCGAGGCGGATTTCGGGATAGGAGGGGCAGGGAAAAGAGCGGAAGAGGTCGGGCGAGATCACCCCGACCTCGTGGCCCGCCCCCCGCAGTTCGCCGATCGTCGCCTGCAGCGTACGCACGACGCCGTTGACCTGCGGCTCCCACGCGTCGCTGACGATCAGGATCCGCATCAGGCGGCCTTGGCCGGGGCGGGGAGCGACAGCTGCGCCGGGGCGCTGCGCGCCGCGACTTCCTCGGCCCAGTGGAGAATTTCCATCGTGCCGTCGTGATGCTCGACCAGCGCGGTGCAGCCCTCGACCCAGTCGCCGTCGTTATAATAGGAAACGCCGTCGATCTCGCGCATCTCGGCGCTGTGGATATGGCCGCACACCACGCCGTCGACCCCGCGCGAGCGCGCGGCGTGGGCTACGACCTCCTCGTAGCGACCGATGAACTGGACCGCGTTCTTGACCTTGTGCTTGGCGACCATCGACAGCGACCAATAGGGCAGGCCGAGCTTTTTGCGCACCGCGTTGACCGCGACATTGCACTTCATCAGCGCGGTGTAGGCGGCGTCGCCGACGAAGGCGAGCCAGCGGTGCGCGAGCATCACCGCGTCGAAATCATCGCCATGGACGACGAGCAATTTGCGCCCGTCGGCGGTCTCGTGGATCGCTTCGCGGCGGATTTCGACCCCGCCGAAATCGAAGCCGTCGAAGGGCTTGATCATCTCGTCGTGATTGCCGGGGACATAGACGACGCGGGTGCCGCGCTTGGCGCGCTTGAGCACGCGCCACACCACGTCATTATGCTCGGGGGGCCAGAAATGGCGCTTCTTGAGGCGCCAGCCGTCGATGATGTCGCCGACAAGGTACAGCGTCTCGCAGTCGACATGGTCGAAGAAGTCGATCAACAGCGGCGCGTTGCAGCCGCGCGTGCCGAGGTGGATGTCGCTGACCCAGACGCTGCGATAATTGCGGCGCTCGCCGATCACGCGTTCGGGAATATGCGGATCCGTGGTGAAGGGATCGGGGAAACGCGCGGGGATCGGCAGGGTGGAAATCGATGCCATGTCGTGCTCCGGGGCAGCCTGTGCTGCCCCCGGCCTAGACAGGAGTTTTGTTACACGGTGCGAATCAAAGCCGCGACAGTTCGGAGAAAGTTTTGCGGCGGTTCGGTGACGTTACCGCAGCGTAGCACCCACTCTCCCCCTCGATGGGGGAGGCAGCGAGATTTGCGAACTTGTTCGCTAGTCGCAGCGGTGGGGGTGCGGTCCGGGCCTGACAGGGGCGGCGCACGGACGCACCATCACCCCCATCCAACTGCGCCTAACCGCTTCGCGGTAAGGCTTCGTATCCTTCCCCCATCAAGGGGGAAGGACGCTAGACCCGCCTTATCACCAGATTCCGGATTTCGCTCATATCCTCGATGGCAAAGCGTACGCCCTCGCGGCCGAGGCCGCTGTCCTTCACCCCGCCATAGGGCATGTTGTCGATGCGGTAGCTCGACACGTCGTTGACGACGATGCCGCCGACGTCGAGATGGTCCCATGCCTCCAGCACCTTGTGGATGTCGCGGGTGAAGATGCCCGCCTGCAGCCCGAACTTGCTGTCGTTGACCTCGGCAAGCGCCGCGTCCCAGTCGCTGAATTTCGACAAGACGACGACGGGGCCGAAGGCTTCCTCGACCACCACGTCGGCATCGCGCGGGACATTTTCGAGCAGCGCGGCCTCGAGCATATTGCCCTCGCAGCCGCCGCCCGCGAGCAGGGTCGCGCCCGCGGCGACCGCGGCGTCGATCCACCCTTTCAGGCGCGTCGCTTCCTTGACCGAGATCATCGGGCCGATGAAGGTCTCGCGCAGCTTCGGATCGCCCGATTTCAGCGTCTTGACCTTCGCGGTGAGCATGTCGCGGAATTTATCGTAGATGTCCGCATGGATGATCGCGCGCTGGACGTGGATGCAGCTCTGCCCCGACTGATAATAGCCGCCGAAGACGATGCGCGCGAGCGCATGGTCGAGGTCGGCGTCCTTGTCGACGATCACCGCGGCGTTGCCGCCGAGTTCGAGCACGACCTTCTTCTTGCCCGCCTTGGCCTTGAGGTCCCAGCCGACCCCGGGCGAGCCGGTGAAGCTCAGTAATTTCAGCCGCGGGTCGGTGGTGAACAGGTCCGATCCCGCACGGGCGGCGGGCAGGATGCTGAACGCGCCCTCGGGCAGGATGTCGCATTCGGCGAGCACCTCGCCCATGATGATCGCGCCGAGCGGGGTCATCGACGCGGGCTTCATCACGAAGGGACAACCGATCGCGATTGCCGGCGCGATCTTGTGCGCGGCGAGGTTCAGCGGGAAATTGAACGGCGAGATGAAACTGCACGGGCCGATCGGCACGCGTTTCCACATTCCGATATAGCCCTTGGCGCGCGCCGAAATGTCGAGCGGCTGGATTTCGCCATAGTTGCGCACCGCCTCCTCGGCGGCGATGCGGAAGGTGTCGATCAGCCGCCCGACCTCGCCCTCGGCGTCGGCGATCGGCTTGCCCGCCTCGACGCAGAGCGCATAAGCGAGCTCGTCATAGCGCTCCTTGAAGCGCGTCACGCAATGGTTGAGCACATCCTGCTTCTCGTAACTCGCCAGCCGCGCCATCGGCTCGGCGGCGCGCACGGCGCCGGCGATCGCTTCGTCGATCACGTCGGGGGTCGCCAGCGCGGTCCGGAACGCGACCTCGCCGGTATATTTGTCGATCACCTCGAGGTCGGTGTTCGGCTGCGCCGCCTTGTTGTTGAGATAGAGCGGGTAGACGTCCTTGAGTTTCATTCAGCTTCCCCCCCCCCCCGCAGGCGGGGGGGGTGGGGGGTGGGCATGAAACGGGTGGGCCCGGAAAGCCCACCCCGCTGCGACTAGCGAGCAAGCTCGCAAGTCTCGTTGCCCCTCCCGCTTGCGGGAGGGGAGCCGAAATCAAAGCTCCTTCGACAGCTTCTTGATGTCGATGTTCAGGATCTGGTCGTTCTCGCTATAATCGACGGGGCAGTCGATCAGATGCACGCCGGGGGTGCTGAGCGTATGCGCGAGCAGTTCCTTGAGATGTGCGGCGCTTTCGACGCGGTGGCCGTGGGCGCCATAGCTTTCGGCATATTTGACGAAATCGGGGTTGCCATAGGTCAGCCCCCAGTCCTTGAAGCCCATGTTCGCCTGCTTCCAGCGGATCATACCATAGCTGTTGTCGTTGAGGATCAGCACTGTGATGTCGAGCCCCAGGCGGACCGCGGTCTCCATCTCCTGGCTGTTCATCATGAAGCCGCCGTCGCCGCAGATCGCCATGACCTTGCGCCCCGGATAGACCATCGACGACATCATCGCCGACGGCAGCCCCGCGCCCATCGTCGCGAGCGCATTGTCGAGCAGCACCGTGTTCGGACGATAGGCGGTGTAGCCGCGCGCGAACCAGATCTTGTAGACGCCATTGTCGAGGCAGATGATGCCGTCCTCGGGCATCGCATCGCGCACCGACTGGACGAGGTGCGGCGGGAAGATCGGGAAGCGCTCGTCCTTGGCGAGCGGCGCGGTATGGTCGACCTCGCCCTTGCGATAGGCGAGCAGATGGTCGAATTTCCAGCCGCCGTTGGGGACGATGTCTTCCTTGATCTGCCACACCGCGTTGGCGATGTCGCCGATCACCTCGATGTCGGGGAAATAGACCGGATCGACCTCGGCGGTCTTGGTCGAGACGTGGATGACGGTCGGGCCGCCCTGTTTCATGAAGAAGGGGGGCTTTTCGATCACGTCGTGGCCGAGATTGACGATGCAATCCGACGCCTCGACCGCGCGGTGGACGAAGTCACCAGACGACAGCGCCGCGCAGCCGAGGAATTTCGGGTGGCGCTCGTCGATCACGCCCTTGCCGAGCTGTGTGGTCAGAAAGGGGATGCCGGTCTTTTCGATGAACTGCAGCAGCATGCGGCCGGTCATCGTTCGGTTGGCGCCCGCGCCGATGACGAGGACGGGCGAGGTCGCTTCCTCGAGCGCCTTCACCGCCTCGCGGATCGACTTGACGTCGGCGGTCGGGCGGCGCGAGTGGCTGCGCTTCAGCGGCAGGCTGTCGGTATGTTCGTCGGCGATGTCCTCGGGCAGTTCGATATGCACCGCGCCGGGCTTTTCCTCCTCGGCGAGGCGGAAGGCTTCGCGCACGCGGCTCGGGATATTGTCCGACGAGGCCATCTGGTGCGTATATTTGGTGATCGGCCCCATCATCGCGACGACATCGAGAATCTGGAAGCGACCCTGTTTGGACTTCTTGATCGGCTTTTGCCCGGTGATCATCATCATCGGCATGCCGCCCAATTGCGCATAGGCCGCCGCGGTGACGAAGTTGGTCGCGCCGGGTCCCAAGGTGGCGAGGCAGACGCCGGTCTTGCCGGTGTGGCGGCCGTACGTCGCGGCCATGAAGCCCGCGCCTTGCTCATGGCGGGTCAGGATCAGCTTGATCTTGGTCGACCGCGACAGGCTGTCGAGAAAGTCGAGATTCTCCTCGCCCGGAACGCCGAAGATATATTCGACGCCTTCTTCCTCGAGGCATTCGATGAACAGGTCGGATGCTTTTTTCATGTGACAGTCGCCCCCTCAGCCCCGCACCCGGTGGTGCGGCCTTTAGCCTGTGCCGGCGACCCTCAGCACGATGATGACACAGCGGCGCCCGTCGTCAGGTCGCGAGTCCCTGCTGCATCGGGAAGCGGTTGTAACGATGGGAAAAGGGCTTGTCACCCACCCGCGGGCAACGCCGTTCAATCGATGTCGAACAGACCCGCGAGTTGCTCGACCATCGTGCCGCCCAGCTGCTCGGCGTCCATGATCGTCACCGCGCGGCTGTAGTAGCGCGTCACGTCGTGGCCGATGCCGATCGCGCAGAGTTCGACCGGCGATCGGTTCTCGATCCACTCGATCACCTGGCGCAGATGCTGGTCGAGATAGGCACCATGGTTGACCGACAGCGTGCTGTCGTCGACCGGCGCGCCGTCCGAAATCACCATCAGGATGCGGCGTTCCTCGGGGCGACCCACGATGCGGCTGTGCGCCCAGATCAGCGCCTCGCCGTCGATATTCTCTTTCAGCAGCCCCTCGCGCATCATCAGCCCCAGCGACTTGCGCGCGCGGCGATAGGGTTCGTCGGCGGGCTTGTAGATGATGTGGCGGAGGTCGTTGAGGCGGCCGGGATGCGCGGGGCGGCCCGCGGCGAGCCAGTCCTCGCGGCTCTGCCCGCCCTTCCACGTCCGCGTGGTGAAGCCGAGGATTTCGGTCTTCACGCCGCAGCGTTCGAGCGTGCGCGCGAGGATGTCGGCGCTGATCGCGGCGATGCTGATCGGGCGCCCGCGCATCGACCCGCTATTGTCGATGAGCAAGGTGACGACGGTGTCGCGGAAGTCGGTGTCGCGCTCGATCTTGTAGCTCAAGGACTGGCCCGGCGAGACGATGACGCGCGCGAGCCGCGCGGCGTCGAGCTGGCCTTCCTCCTGGTCGAAATCCCAGGCGCGGTTCTGCTGCGCCATCAACCGGCGTTGCAGCCGGTTGGCGAGCTTGGTCACCGCGCCCTGCAGATGCTGCATCTGCTGGTCGAGATAGGCGCGCAGCCGCGTCAGCTCGTCGGCATCGCAGAGCTCGGTCGCGGCGACGATCTCGTCATGCTTTTCGGTGAAGCGGACATAGTTGAAGTCGGGGACGTCGGTCGGCAGGCGGTTGGGGCGCACGGGCAGCATGCCCTCGTCGCCTTCGCCGCCCATTTCGGGTTCGCCGTCGGCCTCCATTTCCTGCGCGTCGGGGTCGCTGTCGCCGTCGTCGGCCTGGTCGCCCGCGGTCTCGGCGCGCGCGTCGACCTGGCTCTCGCCGGTGCCGCCATCCTCGCTCTCCTGTTCGTCCTGCGATTCCTCGGCCTCGCTCTCATCCTCCTCGCCATTGTCCTCGGCGCCGTCGTCCATCGGCTCGTCGCCATAGATGAGGTCGAGGTGGCGGAGCGCGAGCTTGGCGGTCTCGGCAAAGGCCGCCTGATCATCGATCTGCACCGCCAGCGCCTCGATATCGCCGCCGGCCTGGCGCGCGATCCAGTCGCTGATCAGCCCGAGCCCGGTCTCGGTGCCCGGCGGCGGCGCTTCGCCGGTCAGCGCCTCCCGCAGCATCAGCTCGAGCGCCGAGGAGACGGGCACGTCGTCGCGGCTCTGCGCGCGCGCGATCGGGTCGCTGCGCATCCGCATCGCGAGGCTGGCCGACAGGTTGCTGCGCATGCCGTCCATGTGCCGCGCGCCGAGCGCCTCGATGCGCGCGCGCTCCATTGCGTCGAAGGCGGCGGCGGCGAGCGGCTCGCCGGGGCGCGCGGCGGCGTGCAATTTCTCGCTATGGTGCTTCATGCGCAGCGCATAGGCGTCGGCGAACCCGCGCGCCTCGGCGACCTGTTCGGCGGGCAGCGTGCGCGACGGGGTGGGCACCTTGATCGTCTTGCCGATCTGCGCGGGCGCGTCGGCGGTGAAGCCGACCTCGACCTCGGCATCGCGCGTGACGGCGCGCGCGACGCTCGACAGCGCGGCCTTGAAATCGTCGAGGGGGGAGGAGGCGGTCATGGGGCGCGGCGATCTTCGAAAGCCTTCCCCCTTGATGGGGGAGGGTTGGGTGGGGGTGAGCTCTCGGCCAAAGCCTTTGTCAGAAGGATCGCAACACCGTCAATATTGGCGAGCATATCATTGTTCCAGAAACGGATGACGCGGTAGCCGTCATTTTCGATCACGGCCGTGCGGGGGCCATCGACTGCTTCGTCATGCTGGCCGCCGTCGACTTCGATTACCAATCTTGCGCGATGGCTGGCGAAGTCGGCGATATATTGGCGGATCGGAACCTGGCGACGGAAGCGCCAGCCGGGGAATGCCGTGCGCAACAGCGTCCAGATTTTCCGTTCGGCGTCGGTCATGGCGGAGCGCAATCGGCGTGCGCGCTGCGTGGAGCCATCCGGCGGCGTTCGTTTCATGGCGCGACAACACCCCTACCGCTGCGACTAGCGAACAAGTTCGCAAGTCTCGCTGCCTCCCCCATCAAGGGGGAGGGACTGGCTTTGCTACGCCGCTTTTTGCTTGAGGGGAATATAGCTAAGCTCGCTTGACGCCAACGGCAGCCGGGCGCATCCGCAGCCCATGTCCTCCCCCGCATCCTCCGCCATGAAAAAGCCGTGGATCGTCATTCTCTGCGCCGCGCTCATCGTCACGCTGGCGATGGGGGTGCGGCAGTCGTTCGGGCTGTTCCTGCCGCAGATGAGCGTCGATATCGGCATCAGCCGGTCGGACTTCGGGCTGGCGATGGCGCTCCAGAACCTGCTCTTCGGCCTCGTCCAGCCATTCGTCGGCGCGCTTGCCGACAAGCATGGCGCGGGGCGCGTCGTGCTCGCGGGGGCCTTGCTCTATGCGCTCGGCCTGATCGGCGCGGCGTTTGCAAGCGACGCGATCGGGCTGCATATCAGCTTCGGCCTGCTCATCGGCATGGCGCAGTCGGCGACGACATTCGTCGTCGTGCTCGGCGCGGTCGGGCGCGTCGTGCCGCCCGAGAAGCGCAGCAGCGCGTTCGGCATCGTCACCGCCGGCGGCTCGCTCGGGCAGTTCCTCGTCGTGCCGCTCGCGTCGATCCTGCTCCGCGATATCGGCTATCACGAGACCTTGTGGATCATGGCGGGGCTCGTCGCGCTCTGCGGGCTGCTCGCGATCGGCGTTGCGGGAAGCACCGATGCGAGCCCCGGCGTCGTGGAGCAGGTCGAGCAGAGCGCGCGCGAGGCGCTGCGCGAGGCGGCGGTGCATCGCGGCTATTGGCTGCTCAACGCAGGCTTTTTCGTCTGCGGTTTCCACATCGCCTTCATCGCGACGCACCTGCCCGCCTATCTCGACGACAAGGGGCTGGGGATCGAGATCGGGGCGCAGGTGCTGGCGCTCGTCGGGCTGTTCAACATTCTCGGTTCCTACGTGTTCGGCCGCGCGGGCGACGTGCTGCGCCAGAAATATGTGCTCTCGGCGCTCTACACCGCGCGCTCGGCGGTGATCGCGCTCTTTCTCTTCCTGCCGCTGACCCATGTCAGCGCCCTGGTCTTTGCGGGCGCGATGGGCTTCCTGTGGCTCGGTACCGTGCCGCTCACCAGCGGGATCGTCGGGCGTATCTTCGGCATCCGCTATCTCTCGATGCTTTATGGCATCGTGTTCCTCAGCCACCAGGTCGGCAGCTTCTTCGGCGCGTGGATGGCGGGGCTGATCTTCGACGCCACCGGCAGCTATGACGTCGCCTGGGGCTTCGCGATCGCGCTCGGCCTCTTCGCAGGACTTGTCCATCTGCCGATCGCCGACGCGCCGCTGAAGCGCACCGCGCCGGCATGAAGCTCTGGCGACAGGACTGGGTCGCGCTCGCGTTGTTCGCGGTTGTCGCGATCGGCGGGCTGTGGCTGTGGACCGGCGAGGGACCCGTCGTCTGGCTCAGCGATTTCGCCGTGATGTGCGGCTTTTTCTAGGGCGCCTTGTCGGGCAGCCAGCGGCAATTGGCCTCGTCGAGTTCCTTGGGCGCGGTCACCGGGTCGGGCAGCAGCAGGAACACATGCGCCAGCCGCGTCGCGACCCGCTCGTGCCGGGACCTCTTGTCGGCGACGACATCGACGAAATCGCGGCACGCGACCGTGCTGCGCAGGAAATTGCTGTGCCCCGTCGACCCGCGCGACACCTCGGTCGTGTCGATAATCGTCAGCCCCGGCGCGGGCGCGGCATAACAGCGCTCGGGCTCGCCCCTAGCCCTGAGTTCGGCCGCTTCGAACGGATCGAAGCAGTAGGGCGAGCCGAGCCGCGGATAGCCGTGGAGCACGCGCGAGGCGGCGAGCGCCTTGTCCTTCGACGACACATAGACGGTGATGTGGCGCCCCTGCGCGACGCGTTCGGGCGACAGCACATCCTCTACGATGTCGCGCTCGAAGGTCTGGCGGTCGACGTCGGGCGAGGCGAGGATGATGTTCGCGATCTTGTCGCGGCGGTCGGCGCGGCGCGCGAGCCGGTCGGCGGCGCCCACCGCCGGGATCACCAGACGCGCGCCGAGCGAGTGCGAGACGATCACGATCTCCTTCACCCATTCGCGCTCGGCGAGCGCGCGCAGGAAGTCGCGGAAATTGCGGATGTCGTGGTACATGTTGGTCTCGTCGACGACATAACCGAGCACCTCGTGCTGCGACGGCGAGCTGTACGCGACGACCGGCCCGTCGAACGCCGTCATGCGCGCGATCTGCGCCGTGTCCTTGGTCGTCGTTTCGAAACTCTCGCGATAGCCGTGGACATAGAGCAGGACGCGCCCCTGCCGCCGGTCGGTTTCGGCCTGCAACGCGCGCCACCAGTCGCCCGATTCCTGGAACGCCATCGGGGTACGCAATTCCTTCTTGGTCTCGGTCGGCGCGGCGAAGCGGCCGTAGCGGACATGGTCGCCGCGATAGACGAGCATACGGATGTCGGCGCTGCGGCAATCGGGCAGGCGGCTGGTCGCGAAAAAGAGCGGCAGCGCGGCCTCGTCGATCGCGGCGCCGGGCTGCGCGGTGCAACGCGCGTTGGCGACATAGTCGGCGTGGCGGATCTTGCCATAATCGACGGGCTTGATGCAGCCGGCGAGCAGCGCGCAGGCGAGGAGCGGGGCGAGGCGGGGAAGCGAGATCATGGCGCGGGGATAATCCGCTTTGCCGCCGGGGGGAAGCCGCGTCAGCGCGGCGCGAGCAGCGGCAACAGGCTGCGCGCGATCCGCTCGGCACCCGCGACCGACGGATGGTTGTCGTCCATATAGAGCGGCGCGGTACCGACGACATAGGGGCAGCGGCCGTCCATGCACATCGCGGCGCCGGGGTCGGCGACCATGACCCGGTCGCCGTCGGCGAGCCGTTCCAGCGCCGCGCGCATCGGCGCGCTGGTCCGGCGATACTCGGCCTCGCTTTGCGCCAGCGGCAGGTCGTCGCGCCCGTTGCGGTCGCGGCGCGCGAGGCCGCTCGGCACGTCATAAGGCGGCTTGGGTAGCGGCCCCACGATGATCACGCGCTTGCCCGCGCGGCGCAGCAGCGCGGCGCTGCGGTCGAGTGCGGCGGCGATGCGCGCGTCGCCCAGATAGGCGTGGCGGCCGTAATACGCGACGAGCACCACGGTCTGGATCGACGGCGTCGCTGCGATGCGCGCGGCGATGCGGTCGTTGTCGGCGGGGCAGTCGGGCTGGCTCCGGATCGCGGTGCCGAGGAAGGGCGGGCACCCCGACGAGGTATATTGCGCGAGCGAGCGGCCGGCGGGAGCAAGCTCGCGGCCGAGTGCATGCGAAAGCTCGCGGCTGTGGCTGTCGCCCCACACCGCCACATCGGGGCGCACCGCGGTGTCGCCGAGCAGGCAGGCGCCCGGCGGCGCGAAGGCCGCGCTGCGCGATGCCGGGGTACAGCGCGTGCGGTCCTTGAACACCGCGAGCAGCGCGCGCTCGTCGGCGGAGAAGCGCTCGGGCATGCCCTTCTTCGCGACGATCAAGCTTGCAGCGCCCACGATGAGCGCGGTGGCGAGCAGCGCCGCGCCATAGACGTGGATCGCGGGGGTGGCCGCCCGGTTGGCCCAGCGCCGCGCGGGCCGCTCGACGAGGAACCAGCAGAGCGCCGCCAGCGCCAGCGTCGCGGGCAGCACGAGCAGGCGTCCCGTCGGCGAGAGCGGCACGATATGCCAATTCTCTGCGAGCATCAGCAGCGGCCAGTGGATCAGGTACACCGAATAGGAGACCAGCCCGAGCGCGCGCATCGGCGGCAGCGCCAGCAGGCGCGCGGCGGGGTTGGCCGGCGCGGCGAGATTGGCGTGGAGGAGGAGCGCCGTGCCCGCGATGCACAAGATCTGCCACAGGCTCTTCGCCGCGAAATGGCCGGGTACCGGCGCAAAGGCCGCGCCGAACATCATCGCCGCACCGAGCGCCGCGAGTATGGCGGCACGGCGCGGCGGTATTGCTGCGATCGGTCCGGCGGCGATCAGCACGCCCGCCAGAAACTCCCATGCGCGCAACGACGAGAAATAAAAGGCCGCGCGCGGCTCGTGGAGGCCGGCCGCGACATAGGCGGCGAGGCCGAGCAGCAGCAGCGCGCCAACCCCGCGGCGGGCGAACCAGCCGAAGCGATGGAGCAGCAGCGCGAGCAGCGGGAAGGCCGCATAGAATTGCGCCTCGACCGACAGCGACCAGCTGTGGAGGAAAAAGCGCTCGATGCGGTCGCGCATGAAATAGGAGGCCTGCGGCTCGAAATGCCAGTTGGCGATGTTGAGCGCCGCTGCGCGGACCTCGAGCGCCATGCGGCTGAGGTCGGCCGGGATGAGCAGCGCATAGCTCGCAGCGAGCGTCAGCGCCGCCACGACCAGCAGCGCGGGGGTGATTCGCGCGATGCGGCGACGATAGAAATCGACGAAGCCAAAGCGCCCGTCGGCGAGGTCCGTCCGCACGATCCCGCCGATCAGATAACCCGAAATGACGAAGAAGATGTCGACGCCGAGGAAAGCCTGCGCCCCGCCGCCGAAATCGAAATGATAGAGCAGAACCAGCGCGATCGCGACCGCGCGCAGCCCGTCGATATGGCCATGATAGGCCGCCGATCCGGACCCGCCCCCCGCGGTCATCGCCGGCGCCGCTTATTTGCCCCCGACGATGCCCTCGGGCAGATCCTCGCCGAAGACGCGCTGATAATATTCGGCGACGATCATCCGCTCGGCCTCGTCGCACTTGTTGAGAAACGACAGGCGGAAGGCGAAGCCGAGGTTGTTGAAGATCGCGGCATTCTGCGCCCAGCTGATCACGGTGCGCGGGCTCATCACGGTCGAGATGTCGCCGTTGATGAAGCCCTGGCGCGTCAGGTCCGCGACCTTGACCATGTTCGCCACCGTCATGTCGTCGGTATCGGGCACCTTCGCCAGGATGATCGCGCTTTCGGTTGCGGCCGGCAGATAGTTCAGCGTGACGACGATGTTCCAGCGGTCCATCTGGCCCTGGTTGATCTGCTGCGTCCCGTGATACAGCCCGCTCGTGTCGCCGAGCCCGACGGTGTTCGCGGTCGAGAACAGCCGGAAATGCGGGTTCGGGCGGATCACGCGGTTCTGGTCGAGCAGGGTCAGCTTGCCCTCGGTCTCCAGCACGCGCTGGATTACGAACATCACGTCGGGGCGGCCGGCGTCATATTCGTCGAAGACGAGCGCGGTCGGGGTCTGCAGCGCCCAGGGGAGCAGGCCTTCGCGGAACTCGGTGACCTGCTGGCCGTCCTTGAGCACGATCGCGTCGCGGCCGACCAGGTCGATGCGGCTGATATGCGCGTCGAGGTTGACGCGGATGCACGGCCATTTGAGGCGGGCGGCGACCTGTTCGATATGCGTCGACTTGCCGGTGCCGTGATAGCCCTGCACCATGACGCGGCGGTTGTATTTGAACCCCGCGAGGATCGCGAGCGTGGTATCACCGTCGAAGACATAAGCCGGGTCGAGGTCGGGCACGCGCGCGTCGGCCTCGCTGAACGCCGGGACCATCATGTCGACATCGACGCCGAACATCTCGCGCGCGCTGACCTCGACATCGGGGGCGGCGAGCAGGGTCGAACCATGATGGTCGGCGAGGCTGTTGGGGATATCGGTCATGTCGCGGCCTTCAAATTTCTAATTCCCTTCTCCCTCGACGGGAGAAGGATACGGAGCCTTGCCGCAAAGCGGCTAGGCGCAGTTGGATGAGGGTGAGCGGCGCCTTGCGCCGCGCGAGCCTATGGCTCGCAACCCCTCACCCAGCTTCGACTAGGCAGCAAGCTGCCGAGTCTGCGCAACCCTCTCCCGCAAGGGGAGAGGGGAGTTGCGTTAGCGCGGTATCGATATGGGTTGCGCCTTGCAACGCCTTATTCAGAGGATGCCCAGCGCCTTCAGCACCGACGACTGGTCGTAATAGGGGCGTTCGCAGACGATCTTGTCGCCGCCCGGCGCGAATTGGAAGCTCGCCGCCATGCGCACGCGAAACGCCTTGCCCGTCGGCTCGATCGTGCGCAGGCCGAGGTTGAGCGGACCGAGGTGGGTGCCGGTCAGCCAGAATTCGACGAGCACCGTGTCGGTCGCGGCATCGGCGGCGATCGAGATCACCTCGTTGCCCTGGTCGGGAAAGGGGATGCGCGACTGGGTGAAATAGCTGCGCACCGCGGCCTCGCCGTCGAAGATCGTGCCGGGGCCGTGGAGCTCGTAGCGCGGATGCTCGAAGGTTTCGATCACCGCATCCCATTCGTGGGTGATCTCCAGCGCCATGTGGCGGCGGACCACGTCGATGCGCTTTTCGTCCAGTTCGCTCATCGCAGCTCTCCCGTCAGGCGAAGGCTTTGGCCTTTCTGAGCAGCTGATATGCCGCAACGACCGCGCCGAGTCTCGCTTCATGGCTGCGGTCGCCGCCGTTGCGGTCGGGGTGATATTTGCGCACCAGCTCGCTGTAGCGGCGGCGGAGCGCGGCGCGGTCGGCGTCGGCGGGCAGCGCGAGCAATTGCATCGCGGCATGCTCCTCGCGCGACAGGCCGGGGTTCGCCGCCTGTCGCCGCGCCTCGTCCATCCGCTGGCGGAAACGCGCGCCGAGCGCGTCGATCGGGTCCTTGAAATCGGCCCAGCGCGGCGGCAGGTCGGCGCTGCCGGCGGGGCGGAAGGTGCGGCTTTCGGTTTCCCAGCCGGCGGTCGGCGTTTGCGCCGCCATGATCTGGTCGGCGCTCATCCCCTCGAAATAATTATAGCCGCTGTTGAACGCGCGGACATGGTCGAGGCACAGCCAGCGATATTGCGGCGGCCCGTCGGGCGAGCGCGTCGCCGCGATCGGCGCGCGAAACTCGCCCGCCTCGCGGCAGCCGGGCGCGGCGCAACGCTCTTCGCGCGGAACGCGGCCATGGAAACGGGTCGGGCGGGTCGGGGAGGGCAAAGCATTTCTCGGGGCTTGGGGAGGTCTTATCATTTGGCGACGAAGCGCTTATGGTCAACCCCATGAGCACCCCCGGACCCGTACAACAAGAGATGGAAGCGCTGCTGACGGCGGCGTTTCCCGACGCGAATTTCACCCTCAGCAACGACAGCGCCAGCCATCATGGCCATGCCGGCGACGACGGCAGCGGCGAGTCGCATTTCAGCCTGAGCATCGAGTGGGCGGGCTTCGCGGGCATGAACCGCGTCGCACGCCAGCGTGCGGTGAACAAGGCTTTGGGCGACCTGCCCGGACAGCGCGTCCACGCCCTCGCGATCCGCGCGACGGCGCCGGGCGAAGGCTGATGTTCGACAAGGTCAATCTGGCACAGGCTTTCGCAAGCTTCGACGATCCCTGGAACCCGCGCATCGCGGGCGACATCAACGATTTCCAGGTCAAGCTGGTCAAGCTCGCCGGCAAGTTCGACTGGCATCATCACATGCAAGAAGACGAGTTGTTCCTCGTCATCGCAGGGCGGATGAAGATGGCGTTCCGCGACCGCGACGTAATCGTCGAGCCCGGCGAGTTCATCATCGTTCCGCACGGCACCGAACATTGCCCCGAAGCGCTGGACGGCGAATGCCAGGTGCTGTTGCTCGAACCGAACTCGACGCGAAACACCGGCAATATCGAAACCGAGAAGACGCGAAAGACGCTGGAAAGGCTCGACTGACCGATGGACGTCATCACTCCCTCGACCCATGATCTCGGCGCGTTCGAGGTGCGGCGGACGCTGCCGAACAAAGCGCGGACGATGGTCGGGCCCTTCATCTTCGTCGACCAGTTCGGTCCGGCGCATTTCGACATCGGCGCGGGCATGGACGTGCGCCCGCATCCGCACATCAACCTCGCGACGGTGACCTATTTGTTCGAGGGGGCGATCGACCATCGCGACAGCCTGGGCACGCTGGCGACGATCCGGCCGGGGGCGTGCAACCTGATGACCGCGGGGCGCGGCATCGTCCATTCGGAGCGCACCCCGGCGGCCGAGCGCGCCGCCGGATCGGCGATCTCGGGGATGCAGACATGGCTCGCGCTGCCCGACGGCAAGGAAGAGATCGACCCGGCGTTCGAGCATGTCGCGAAGGACGATCTGCCACTGATCGAGGACAGCAATGTCTCGGCGCGGGTGATCATGGGCAGCCTGTGGGGCAAGACCTCGCCGATCACCCAGCATAGCGCGACCATCTATGCCGACATATTGATGAACGCCGGCGCGACGATCCCCATCGAGGCCGAAGCCGACGAGCGCGCGATCCTCGTGGCGATCGGCGACGCCAGCCTCGACGGCGAAAGGCTCGACCGCCACAGCCTCTATATCCTGAAGCCCGGCAACGCGATGACCTTGCGCGCCGACAGCGATGCCCGCGTGATGCTGCTCGGTGGCGAAGCCTTTTCGACCCCGCGCCACGTCTGGTGGAATTTCGTGAGTTCCTCGCGCGACCGCATCAACGAGGCCAAGCATGAGTGGAAGGAGCAAAAATTCCCGCTCGTCCCCGGCGACAGCGAGGAATTCATCCCGATCCCCGAAGTGCCCAAGACAGTGAGCTATCCGTGAGTCTGCTGCTTGCGCTGGCGATGGCGGCGGCGCAAGCCAACGATCCCGGGCCGGTGTTCGACTGCGCGATCGGCAAGAAAAGGCTGACGGTGACGCAGGAGGGCGGGGCGCTCGTCTATCGCTACGGGACGAAGCAGCGCGCCGGGCTCCGCATGGTCGCCGATGCCGCGAGCGGGCGCGTCCATTACCACCGCACACTCTATCCGCGCGGCGAGGACCAGACGCTGCGTTTCGTGAACGGCGATTACTCCTATGTCGTCTACGCCAATTGGTCGGCGCCGGGCATGGGCATGACCGAGGAGGGAAGTACGACCGAGGCCGCCTATGGCGGGCTGATCGTGCTGAAGAACGGCGAACAGCTAATTTCGAGCCGCTGTAACGGCGAGAGCGGCGACATGCGCGAATGGCCGATCTTCAAGACGCTGCCGGTGGATGCGGAGAATCTGACGCCGACGTTTTGAGGTTTGCCATTTTATGGTGGCGGATTTGGGGTGGCGAGCTGCCCTGAAGATCCTCCCCACGCGCAGCGATGGGGAGGGGGACCGCCGCGAAGCGGTGGTGGAGGGTTCGCGGCGCAGCGCTGACTTTTGACGTCGCTAACCCCTCCGTCAGCCCTGCGGGCTGCCACCTCCCCATCGCTTCGCGTTGGCAGTATCTGAACGACCGCTCCCGCCCACAACCGACCCCTCGATCACACCCCTTGCCAGCCGTCCCGATCCCCGGCATCAGGTTGCGAAAAGCAACCTATGGAGCGGAAAATGATCGGCGATTTCGAACAGCAGCGGGTGAAGCTTTCGACCGGAGTCGAGCTCGACGTCGTCGATATCGGTCCTCGCGATGCGCCGGTGCTGATCTTCCTCCACGGCTTTCCCGAATCGCACCGCACCTGGCGGCACCAGCTGCCACATTTCGCGGGCCGCTTCCGCTGCATCGCGCCCGACCAGCGCGGCTATTGCGGATCGTCGAAGCCGCAGGACGTCGCCGAATACACCCCCGACAAATTGTTCGCCGACGTCTTCGCGCTCGCTGATGCGCTGGGGATCGAGACCTTCACCATCGTCGGGCACGACTGGGGCGGAGCGATCAGCTGGGGCGTCGCGCTCGGTGGCCAGCCCGGCGGGCTGCATCCCGCGTGGGCCGGCCGCGTGACGCGCGCAGTGATCGCCAATGCCCCGCATCCTGGCATCTTCGGCCGCCTGCTCCACGCCGATCCCACGCAGCGCGCGGCTAGTCAGTATATCCGGATGTTCCGCGACCCCGCGACCGACGCGCTCGTGCGCGAGCAAGGCCTCGCCGGGGTGCTCGCCAAGGCGTTCGAGGGGCGGCTCGAGGGCATGCCGACCCCGCCCGAGGAGGTCGCGCGGTCGCTCGCCTGGTGGGAGAACCGCGATACCTGCTTCGGCATGCTCAACTGGTACCGCGCCTCGCCGATGGAGGTGCCGCCGATGGACGCGCCCTTCGTCGAGCCGCCCGCGATGCCCTTCCCGAAACTGGAAATCCCGACCTTGGTGATCTGGGCGCTCGACGATGTCGCGCTGCCGCCGAGCAACCTCGACGGGTTGGAAGAACTCGTGCCGAATGCGACGATCGTGAAAGTACCGGGCTGCGGCCATTTCGTGACTTGGGAAGCGCCCGATGCGGTGAATGCCGCGATGGAAAAATTCCTCGCGGCGACCGGATGATCAATCCTCGGGCCTGAGCAGGCAGCCGCTCGCGCCCGCGTAGCGCGCGCTGCGCGAAGCGAGCAGGGGGACGCTGCCGGTAACCGTCTTGGTCACGGGATCCTCGCTCAGCGACACCAATTCCATGCCCGGCGGAAAGTCGGTGGTGCAGCTTTCGAGGCTGCGCCCCTGGATATAGCGGCACGAACAGCCGACGCGCGCGGCATAGGCCGAGCCGAGTTCGGCCTGCGCCTTGAACGAGGGGAATTTCCAGATCAGGTAACCGCCGCCGATCACCAGCGCGATCAGCAGCCACGGCAGACAGCCGCCCCAGCGGCTCGGCCGCTTTTTGCCGCGCAGCCGCTCGGGCACTTCCGGCGCCGGGCTGGTGGGCAGCGGTGCCGGGGTTGGCTCGGGCGTTGCCGGGACGGGCGGATCGGTGTTAGTCACGCCGCCATGATCACCAAAAAAATCCTGCTGGCAAGTGGCGTGCTCGGGCTCGTCGGGGTTTGGTCGCTGAGCCAGGCGGCGGGGCAGGGCAGCATCGCACCCGCCGCGCCGGGGCCAGCAATGGGAACGTCGATGTCCGAGAAGGCGGTCGATACGCTGCCGCCGCTCCCTGGGCTCGACCCGGCGATCAAGGCGAAGGCCGATGCGTTGTTCGCCGACGCCGAGGCGGTGGGGGAGACGCGCGCGCTTTATGTGCTGCGCGACGGGGCGCCGATCTACGAGCGCTATGGCGAGGGTTTCGGGCCCGAGACGAAGATGATCAGCTGGTCGATGGCGAAGAGCATCACCGCGGTGCTGACCGGGATCATGGTCTCCGACGGCCAATTGTCGCTCGACGCCCCCGCGCCGGTCGCGGCGTGGCAACGCAGCGGCGACCCGCGCGGCGCGATCACGCTCGCCGACCTGCTCCACATGTCCTCGGGGCTCGAGCATGTCGAGAATGGCGATCCGATCTGGGAGGGCGACACGGTCGCGATGCTCTTCGGCGGTGGGGCGCCCGACATGGCCGGTTTTGCCGAGGCCAAGCCCGCGGCGGCGCAGCCGGGCGAGGTTTTCAACTATAGCTCGGCGACGAGCGTGATCCTGGCGGACATATTGGCCGACACGCTGACCCCGTCGAAAAGCCCCGAGGCGCGGCGCGAGGCGATGCGCGAGTTCATTTCGGGACGGCTGGCGGAACCGCTCGGCATGACCAGCTTGACCCCCGAATTCGACGCGGCGGGGACGATGATCGGCGGATCGATCATGCACGCGACCGCGCGCGACTATGCCAGGTTCGGCGAATTTCTGCGCAACCATGGCGTGGTGAACGGCCAGCGGCTTCTGCCCGAAAGCTGGATGGATTTCATGCTGAAGCCGTCGGCGAAGGATGCGGGCTATGGCGGGCATATCTGGCTCAACCGCACGCGGCCGCGCGGTGTTACGCCCAGCCTGTGGCCCGATCGCGGGCCGAACGACCTCTTCGCCTGCATCGGGCACCAGGGGCAGTATATCATCGTTTCGCCGTCGCAGCGGGTGACGATCGTGCGGCTGGGGGTGACCGACGACGACCAGTTTCCCGAACTGCGCCGGCATCTGGCGGATTTGACCGCGGCGCTGTGAGGCGATTGGTGTCTGCTTTCGAGCGAAACCCGACATTTATAGCATCGTCACCCCGGACTTGATCCGGGGTCCCACTTGGCGAGGTTGAAGAGTGGGACCCCGGATCAAGTCCGGGATGACGCAGGTTGGGAAATCAACCTTTGTGCTCCCCAGCGAAAGCCGGGGCCCAGATGGCCAACGCCGCCTTGTCCTCATGGGCCCCGGCTTTCGCCGGGGTACGCATAAGGGCAGCTCCCCACCTCAAAGCCGACCTTTGTCCCGCAACCAAACCCTAGAGCAGGAACTCGCCCACCAGCGTCGTCACGCACGTCCCGCTGAGCTCGACCATCGCGCCGTCCGCGCGGCAGCCGACATGGCCGCCGCGCTTGCTGGCCTGATAGGCAGCGAAACGGTCGCGGCCGAGGCGGGCGGACCAATAGGGCGTCAGCACGCTGTGCGCCGAGCCGGTCACGGGATCCTCGTCGATCCCCGCGCCGGGGGCGAAGCAGCGGCTGACGACATCGGCGCCCGACGGGTCGCCGCCGCCCGGGGCGGTCGCGATAGTGAGGATGTCGCCCCCGGCCGACAGCGCGCGCAGGTCGGGGTCGAGCGCGCGGATGCTCGCCGCGTCGGCATAGACGATCAGCGCATAACCGCCGTCGTGCCACAGCGTTTCGACCGGCGCCCCGCCCATCGCCTTGGCGATGTCGGGCAGCGGCTTGTGCGCGGCGGGATAGGCAGGGAGCGCCATCTTGTAACCGTCGTCGCCGTCGCGCGCGACGCGGAGGATGCCCGCCTTGCGGGTTCGAAAGCGCATGTCGTCGCGCCACGGCGCGGCGCTCAGCAAAACATGCCCGCTCGCGAGCGTCGCATGGCCGCAGAGCGCGACTTCGACCCCGGGAGTAAACCAGCGCAGCTCATAATCGGCGTCGCCGCTTTCGTCGGGGATCAGGAAGGCGGTCTCGGCGAGGTTGTTCTCGGCGGCGATCGCCTGCAGCACGTCGTCGGCGAGCCATTCGTCGAGCGGCATCACCGCGGCGGGATTGCCCGCGAAGGGGCGGTCGGCAAAGGCATCGACCTGGGTGATCGGGAAGCGGCGCCAGCTCATGGATAGAGGTGACCTTTCGACCAGTTTTCGCCGTCGCGGACGAAGAGGTTACGCTCGTGGAGGCGGTGCTCGCGGTCCTGCCAGAACTCGATGCGCTCGGGAGTGGCGCGCCAGCCTGACCAGCGCGGCGGGCGCGGCACGTCCCGCCCCTCGAAGCGCGCCTGCATTTCGGCGAAGCGCGCTTCGAAGGTCGCGCGGCTGTCCAGCGGGCGCGACTGGTCGCTCGCCCAGGCGCCGAGCTGGCTGTCGCGGCCGCGCGTCGCGAAATAGGCGTCGGCGGTGGTGTCGTCGACCGGGCTCACCGGCCCCTCGATGCGGATCTGGCGGCGGAGCGATTTCCAGTGGAAGAGCAAGGCGACATGCGGGTTGGCCGCCAGTTCGCCACCCTTGCGGCTGTCGAGGTTGGTGTAGAAGACAAAGCCGTCGGGGCCGTGGCCCTTCAGCAGCACCATGCGCAGCGACGGATGGCCGTCGGGGGTGGTCGTGGCGAGCGCCATTGCGTTGGCGTCATTGGGCTCGCTGGTCCGGGCTTCGGCGAACCAGCTGTCGAAGAGGGCGAAGGGATCGGTCGTCATGCGCGTCTCTTAGTGCGCGGTCATTAAAGGGTCGAGCAACATCGTCATCCCGGCCTTCACCGGGATGACGGGCAGGTCGGAACTTGACCCCCCTTCACCCCGTTACCACATGCTGCCCGCACATGGGCCTTTCCGGCCATCCTCTTATCGGGCACAGAAGAAACATGGCAGATCCCTATTCCACCCTCGGCGTCGCGAAGAGCGCGAGCGAAGCGGAGATCAAATCCGCGTACCGCAAGCTCGCCAAGGAATTGCACCCCGACAAGAACAAGGACAATCCGAAGGCGTCGGAGAAGTTCTCCGACGTCACCAAGGCCTATGACCTGCTCTCCGACAAGACCAAGCGCGGCCAGTTCGACCGCGGCGAGATCGATGCCGAGGGCAATCCGGCGATGCCCTTCGGCTATGGCGGCGGCGGGTTTCGCGGTGACCCGCGCGGGCAGGCGGGCGGCTTCGGCGGCTTCGGCAACGAAAGCAGCGACTTCGGCGACATCTTCGAAGGGCTGTTCGGCGGGCGCGGCGGAGCGGGCGGCGGCGGGCCCTTCGGCGGCTTCGGCGGGCGCGCGGCGCCGCCGCCGAAGGGCGCCAATGTCGCCTATCGCCTGGGCGTATCCTTCGTCGATGCCGCGACGCAGGCGCCGCAGCGGATCACGCTCGCCGACGGCGGCACGATCGACCTCAAGCTCCCCGCCGGGGTCGAGACCGGGACGCAGATGCGCCTGGCGGGCAAGGGCCAGCCGGGCCCCGGCGGCAACGGCGACGGCATCGTGACGATCAGCGTCAAGGACCATCCCTTCTTTGTCCGCGAGGGCGCCAACATCCGTCTCGACCTGCCCGTGACGCTGAACGAGGCCGTCAAGGGCGCGAAGATCAAGGTGCCGACGGTCGATGGCCCGGTGATGCTGTCGGTTCCCGCGGGATCGACCTCGGGCAAGGTCATGCGACTCAAGGGCAAGGGCTTCAGCCAGAAGAGCGGCGGACGCGGCGACCAGCTGGTACGGCTGATGATCGACATTCCCGCGGGCGATGCGGCCCTGGAAAAATTCGTCGGCGAATGGAGCGATTCGCGGGCCGTGCGCGCGGACCTCGGCGTGTGATGCGTGGCTGAACGCGGCGACAAGGCGGCGGTCGCCGCGATCGAGCGCGAGGTCGCCGAAGAGGTCACCCAGCAATTCGCCGCCGAGGGCCATTCGCCGCACTCGCCCGAGGCGCGCGCCGAACGCGCCAAGCGCGTCAAACTGCGCGCGCGCGCCGAGGGGCTGATCCACCGCGGCCGCGAATCGCTCGGCCCCGGTACGCGCGCGTTCAGGATCGTCCGCCGCGTCGTCGTTGGCACCTATACCGACGGCTTCATCCATGCGGGCAACCTCGCCTATCTGGCGTTGATCGCGCTCTTTCCCTTCTTCATCCTGCTCGCTGCGGCGTTGTCGATCTTCGGCGGCAGTGTCGGCGGCGAAGCGGCGATCGAGGCGGTCTTCTCGACCATGCCGCCGACCGTCGCAAAGGCGCTGTCGGGCCCGATCCGCGAGGTGATGTCCGCGCGCACCGGCATCTTCCTGTGGCTCGGGGCGCTTGTCGCGCTGTGGACGGTGGGGAGCCTGATCGAGACGGTGCGCGATATCCTCCGCCGCGCCTATGGCACGCATTTTTCGAAGGGTTTCTTTCACTACCGATTGCTGTCGATCGGGATCATCACCGGCGCGGTGGTGCTGATGCTGCTGTCGTTCAGCATGCAGGTGCTGATCGTCGGCATCGAGGAATTCGTGACGCGCTTCCTGCCCGAGGAAATCCAGTCCTTCGGTATCGTCCTGCTGTCGCGCGGGGTATCGGGCTTCGGGCTGTTCGTGGCGATCTACATGCTCTTCTACAGCCTTACCCCGTCGAAATACCGCCGCAAACAATTCCCCAAATGGCCGGGCGCGCTGTTCACGACTTTGTGGTGGATTGCGGTCACGCTGGCGCTGCCGCCGTTGCTCGCCAGCCTGCTCAGCTATGACGCAACCTATGGCAGCCTTGCGGGTGTGATGGTCGCGCTCTTCTTTTTCTACCTCGTCGGATTGGGTATGGTGATGGGCGCCGAACTCAATGCCGCGCTCGTCGAGGTTGAGGATTTGGGCCACGACGCTATTGGGCGCGTCGACGACGTGATGATTGGAAAGACCGGAGACACAAAATGACGGGTCTGATGACGGGCAAACGCGGGTTGATTATGGGGCTGGCGAACGACAAGTCGCTCGCCTGGGGCATCGCCAAGGCGCTGCACGGCGCGGGAGCCGAGCTGGCGATTTCGTACCAGGGTGAGGTGATGCTGAAGCGGGTGAAGCCGCTCGCCGATCAGCTCGGCTGCGATTTCCTGATCGACTGCGACGTGTCCGACATGGCGAACCTCGACGCCGCCTTCGCGACGCTCGGCGCGCGCTGGCCGACGATCGACTTCGTCGTGCACGCGATCGGCTACACCAATAAGGAGGCGCTGCGCGGCCATTATGCCGATGTGACGCTTGACGACTTTTTGATGACGATGAATATCAGCGTCTACAGCTTCACCGCGGTGGCGCAGCGCGCGTCGCAGATGATGACGCCCTACGATCCAGAGACGGGCAAGGGCGGCGGCTCGCTGCTGACCTTGAGCTATTATGGCGCCGAGAAGGTGATCCCGCATTACAACGTCATGGGCGTGGCCAAGTCGGCGCTGGAGACCAGCGTCAAATATCTCGCCAACGATTACGGCCCGCAGGGGGTGCGCGTGAACGCGATCTCGGCCGGGCCGATCAAGACGCTGGCGGCGTCGGGCATCGGCGATTTCCGCCTGATCCTGAAATGGAACGAATATAACGCCCCGCTGCGCCGCAATGTCACGATCGACGATGTCGGCGGTTCGGCGCTGTACCTGCTGAGCGATCTCGCGAGCGGGGTCACCGGCGAGACGCATCATGTCGATGCCGGCTACCATACGATCGGCATGAAACAGGAAGACGCGCCGGACATCGCGCTCGCGTGACGTCCGACCTCGCTCTCGATCATGTCCAGGTCGCCATTCCCGTGGGCGGCGAGGCGCGGGCGCGCGGCTTTTTCGGCGATCTCCTCGGCCTTGTCGAGCTGCCCAAGCCCGCCGACATGGCGGCGCGCGGCGGCTGCTGGTTCCAGCTTGGAGAGCGCCAGCTGCATCTCGGCGCCGAACAGGATTTCCGCCCGGCGAAAAAGGCGCATGTCGCGCTCACGACCGATACGCTCGATGCCTTGCGCGCGCGCATCGAGGCGGCGGGGCATGCGACGCAGGACGATAGTCCGGTCGATGGGCGCTATCGTTTTTTCACCGAAGATCCCTTCGGCAACCGGATCGAGTTCATGGACAGGACGCCGCGCCAGTGAGTTTCAACAGTTTCGGACGCGTGTTTCGCTTCACGACCTGGGGGGAAAGCCATGGGCCCGCGCTCGGCGCGGTGGTCGACGGTTGCCCGCCGCGGTTGTCGCTGAGCGAGGGCGATATCCAGCCTTTCCTGGACAAGCGCCGCCCCGGCCAGTCGCGCCACACGACGCAGCGGCAGGAGCCCGACCAGGTGCGCGTCCTATCGGGGGTGTTCGAGGGCAAGACCACGGGCACGCCGATCAGCCTGATGATCGACAATGTCGACCAGCGCTCGAAGGATTATGGCGATATCGCACAGGCCTATCGCCCCGGCCACGCCGATTACGCTTATGACGCGAAATATGGCATCCGCGACTATCGCGGCGGCGGCCGGTCGAGCGCGCGCGAGACCGCCGCGCGCGTCGCCGCGGGCGGGGTCGCGCGGCTGATCATTCCCGAGGTGCAGATCCACGCCTGGGTCTCCGAGATCGGCGGCGATGCGATCGACCCCGCGAACTTCGACCTCGAAGAGATCGATCGCAATCCCTTCTTCTGTCCCGATCCCGCCGCGGCGCAGCGCTGGGAAGGGCTGATGGACGCCGCGCGCAAGGCGGGCAGTTCGCTGGGTGCGGTGATCGAATGCGCCGCGAGCGGGGTGCCCGCCGGTTGGGGCGCGCCGATCTATGCCAAGCTCGACAGCGACCTCGCCGCCGCGATGATGGGGATCAATGCGGTGAAGGGAGTCGAGATCGGCGCCGGTTTCCAGGCGGCGCGGCTTCGCGGCGAAGAGAACGCCGATCCGATGCGCCCCGCGAGCGACGGCAGCAACCGTCCCGACTTCCTGTCGAACAACGCCGGCGGCATCGCGGGCGGCATTTCGACCGGCCAGCCGGTGGTGGTGCGCGTCGCCTTCAAGCCGACCAGCTCGATCCTCACCCCGGTGCCGACGATCAACAAGGCGGGCGAGGCGGCCGACATCGTCACCAAGGGCCGCCACGATCCCTGCGTCGGCATCCGCGGCGCGCCGGTGGCCGAGGCGATGATGGCGCTCGTCCTCGCCGACCATAAATTGCTGCACCGGGCGCAGAACGGCTGACGTGATCGAGACTATCCGGGCTTTTATCGCGGCGCATCAGGCGGTTATTTCGCTCGCGATCCTGGGCGTCATGTTCGTCGGTTTTCTGATGGAGCGGCTGCCCGCGACGGTGATCGCGATCCTCGGCGCCTGTACCTATCTCGCGCTCGGCATTCTCGACGACAAGGGATTATACTCCGTGTTCTCGAACTCGGCGCCGATCGTCATCGGCGCGATGTTCGTGCTGTCCGGCGCGCTGATTCGCACCGGGGTGATCCAGCGGGTTGCCGATCTGATCATGGCGCGCGCCGAGAAACATCCGCGGCTCGCGATCGTCGAGGTGCTGCTCGGCGCGGTCGTCGCGTCGGCCTTTCTCAATAACACGCCGGTCGTCGTCGTGTTGCTGCCGATCATGATCAAGCTCGCCGAGGTGACGGGAGTCAGCGCGAAGAAATTGCTGATGCCGCTGTCGATTGCCGCGGTCCTTGGCGGGACGTTGACCTTGATCGGCACCTCGACCAACCTCGTCGTAGACGGCATCGTGCGCGAAGCGGGCATGGAGCGTTTCGGCATTTTCGAGATCACGCCCATAGGGCTGGTCACCGCGGCGTCGGGGATGATCGGGCTCGCGCTGATGTGGTGGCTGCTGCCCTCGGACAGGCCGGTGACCGGCCCCGCGGGTACGCACGATTCGCACCAATATCTGACCGAATTGGTGCTGGCAGACGAGGACGATCTGGTCGGCATGACCGTCGAGGCCTTTCGCGACCTGCCGCGGACGGGGCAGGTCGTCGGTATCCGTCGCGGCTCGGCGGTGGTCCATGGCGCCGAGCTCGAGAATTGGGTGCTAGCGCCGGGCGACCGGCTCGTCCTGCGCGTCGACGGCGCGACGCTGATGACGTGGCGCGAACAGGGGCGGTTCCGCCTCGGCATCGGCAGCGGCGAGCCTGCTGAGGAAGATTTGGTGGTCGAGACGATGATCGCGTCGAACCATCCGGCGATCGGCCAGCGGCTGATCGACATTCCTTTCCTCCAGCGGGTCCGTGCGCGCATCATCGGGCTCGACCGGCCGGCGCACCAGCCGGGCCCCGACCTCGCGAGCGTGCGTATCCGTCCTGCCGACCGTCTGCTGGTCGCGGGCGGCCCGCGCGAGGTCGAGGCGCTGCGCGACAATCCGCACCTGATCGGCGCCGACCTCGCCAAGGTCCGCGCCTTCCGCCGCCGCAAGGCGTGGATCGCCATCCTGTGCATGCTGAGCGTGGTCACGCTCGCGGCCTTCGACGTGATGTCGATCGGGGTCGCGGCGATCATCGCGATTGGGGTCATCCTCGTCACCCGTTGCATCGACAGCGAAGAGGCCTGGGGGACGATCGACGGCGACGTGCTGATCCTGATCTTCGCGATGCTCGCGGTCGGTCTCGCGCTCGAGGCGAGCGGCGCGGTCGCGATGATGGTGGGCTGGGTCGAGCCTTCGCTGGCGGGGCAGCCGATGTGGGTGCTCGTCTTCGGCATCTATTTTTTCGCGCTGATCCTCTCCGAACTGCTCAGCAACAATGCGGTCGCGGCGCTGATGACCCCGGTGACGCTGGCGATCGCCGCCGAGCTCGGGGTCGATCCGCGTCCGCTGGTGATCGCGCTGATGATCGGCGCCTCGGCCTGTTTCGCGACGCCGATCGGTTATCAGACGAACACCATCGTCTATGCCGCGGGCGATTATCGCTTCGTCGATTTCGTCAAGATCGGGGTGCCGCTCAACATCATCACCGGGGTTTCGACCTGCCTCGCCATCACCGCCTTCATGACCTGATCGGTTCGGCGCGGCGCCCTTGACGCTGCGCGCGGCGCCCGCTCAAAGGGACGCCATAATGTCGGGCCGCGACCGCGCCCGGATACGCGAAGATTTTTGAGGGGGACGGCCGGATGGACCGTAAGCTTACCTGGTATATTCTGGCCGGCATGGTGCTCGGCGTCATCGTCGGTTACGCCGTGCACCTCGGCATCCCTGCGAGCGATCCCTGGTTCGAATATCTGTCCAAATCGTTCAAGCTGCTTTCGGACATCTTCCTCAACCTGATCAAGCTGCTCGTCGCGCCGCTGGTGCTGTCGACGATCGTCGTCGGCATCGCGCATATGGGCGACAGCAGCGCGCTGGGGCGCATCGGGGTGCGCGCGATTAGCTGGTTCATCGCGGCGAGCTTCATCTCGATCGCGCTCGGCCTGCTCATGGTGAACCTGTTTCAGCCCGGGGTCGGCGCACCGATCCCCGACGCCGCCGAGGCCGCCAAGATGGTCGGCGAGGTCAAGAAGCTCGACGCGTGGGAATTCACTTTCTCGATCTTCCCCAAGAACGCGCTCGAGGCGCTGGCGACGAACAATATCCTGCAGATTCTGGTGTTCTCGATCTTCGCGGGCGTCGCGCTGTCGGCGATCGGCGAGCGGGGCGCGGTGCTGGTACGCGGCGCCGACGCGCTCGCCGAAATGATGCTGCAGATCACCGGCTATGTGATGCGCTTCGCGCCCTTCGCGGTGTTCGGCGCGATCGCCAATGTCGTCGCGAAAAGCGGGCTTGCGATCCTCAGCACCTATCTGGAGCTGCTCGTCGAATTTTACGCGTCGCTCGTGCTGCTGTGGATCATCCTGCTGACCGCGGGCTGGATATTCCTCCGCCAGCGCATATGGCAGCTGATCCGCTATATCCGCGAACCGTTGCTGATCGCCTTCTCGACCGCCTCGTCGGAGGCGGCGCTGCCCAAGATGTTCGAACAGCTCGACCGCTTCGGCATCCCGCGGCGCATCTCGGGCTTCATGCTGCCCTTGGGCTACAGCTTCAACCTCGACGGTTCGATGATGTACATGAGCTTTGCGACGATCTTCATCGCGCAGGCTTACGGCCTCGACCTGTCGATCGCGACGCAGGTGCTGATCCTGCTGACGCTGATGGTCAGTTCGAAGGGCATCGCCGCGGTGCCGCGCGCCAGCCTGGTCGTGATCACGGGCACGCTCGCGCAATTCGGGCTGCCCGTCGAGGGCGTGGCGATCATCCTCGCGATCGACCAGTTCCTCGACATGGGCCGCACCGCGACCAACGTCGTCGGCAATGCCGTCGCGACCAGCGTCATTACCAAATGGGAAGGCATGCTGCAGGTGCCCGAGCCGGCGGAAATGGAGCTGCCGCACGCCCCCGCGCATACGTCGCATCATGGCGCGCGCGGGCTCGAACTCGCCGAGGATATGGTCACCGACGAGCGCGGCAAGCCGGTCTGACGGGGCTTCCTTGCTCAGGCTTCAGCGGAAACCTTAATCCTCGCGGACGTGGTTCGGCCGGTCGGCCCGGCTGCTGCGGGTCGCGGGCGCGGGGCGCGGCGGAGGAGCCGCGGCCGCAGGCGGGGCACTGCGTACGGGCGGTGCGGCCTGCGGGGCACGGCCTGCGGGGGGTGCCGACTGCGGTCGCGTCGGGCGGGGCGCGGCGCCCACCGCGCCGCCGCCAGGATTGCCCCACTGCTGGCGGGGTCGGCTCATGCCGCTATTGCCGTCCGAGCGCGGCGGGCGCGCTGCTCCGGGCGCGTTGCCGCTGCCGACGCCGGGACGGGTCCAGCCACCGGGGCGACCATCGCCGCGGCCCGGATCGATTGGAGTCGTGGTGCTGCCGGTGGGCGGTCCGCCCGCGCCGGGGCGCGGCGGCCGCGTGCCGCGCGGACCGTCGCGATCACGATCGCGGTCGCCGCGCAGGTCCCAAGGATTGTCGTCGCGGTCGGGGCGGCCGTTACCGTTGCCGGGGCGCCCGTCGCCGCGCGGCCCGTCGCCGCGGCCCGGGCGGCCGCCGTTCCATTGACCGTCGCCGCGACCGGGACGGCCGGGACCGTTCCAATGGCCGTCGCCGCGCCCGCCATGATGTTTCCACCAGGCGCGCCGCCCGCCCCAATAGTTCAGATATTGGCCGCGCAGCGGATAGCGGTTGTTGTAGCTGTCGAAGAGCCACAGGCCGTAGCCCGGATAATAATAATTATCGTACCAGCCACCACCGAATCCGATGTTGACGAAGCCCGCGCCATAATCGCTGCCATCGTAGCAGTCGTAGCCATAGCCGTCGTCATAGGCATAGGGGTCATAATCGTAATAGCTATCGCCGTAGCGCGACACGCAGTCGTTGCCGGCGTAGGCGGACCCATAGCCGTTGACGTCGCCATAATAGCAGCCGCCAAGGCTGGCGGTCGCGAGGGCGCCGAGCGCGATGCCTAGCGGGCGGCGAAGGAAATTTTCCATGACTTTATCCTTGGTTACGGCCCAAACGGACGAGCCGGCATCATGGATGCGAATTTGCGCGAGTCGAGTTGAATTTGCGGTGAATGGAGTCGGAGCGTCGACGAGACGTTACTTGCAACGATGTCAGTAGTGCGTTAGGCCTTGGCAGCTCTCCCCGTCGACGAGGATATTCAGATGAACGCCCCCGCCAAAGCCCAATGGTCCGCAGCGCGGTTCGGTGCCGACACCGCGCACTGGCTGCCGCGCAACGACGAACGCGTGCTCGACCATATCCCCGGCGAGGACGGCATGCCGCTGCTCGGCACGACGCTCGACCAGCTCAAGGATCCGCAGGGCTTCACGCGGCGCATGGTCGGCAAATATGGCAAGGTCTATCGCACCAAGAGCTTCGGCGGGCGCAGCGTCGCGATCCTGGGGCCCGAGGCGAACGAGCTAGCGATGTTCGACCGCGAGAAGAATTTCTCGTCCGAACAGGGCTGGGGGCCGGTGCTCAACCTGTTGTTCCCGCGCGGGCTGATGCTGATGGACTTCGAAAAGCACCGCGCCGACCGCAAGACGCTGTCGGTCGCGTTCAAGCCCGAACCGATGCGCCTCTACGCCGACAGCTTGAACGCCGGGATCAAGGACCGCGTCGCAAGCTGGAGCGGAAAGAGTTTCAAATTCTACCCCGCGATCAAGCAGCTGACGCTCGATCTTGCCGCGACCAGCTTCCTCGGCATCCCCTGGGGACCCGAGGCGGAGAAGATCAACAAGAGCTTCGTCGACATGGTGCAGGCGTCGATCGGCATCGTCCGCCGGCCCTTGCCCTTCACTGCGATGGGGCGCGGCGTCGCGGGGCGCAAATATCTGGTCGACTATTTCGGCAAGATGGTCCCCGAGCGGCGCGTCTCGGACGGCGAGGACATGTTCACGCAGATCTGCCAGGCGCGCGACGAGAATGGCGACTATCTCTCCGTCGAGGCGATCGTCGACCATATGAACTTCCTGATGATGGCGGCGCACGACACGATAACCAGCTCGATCAGCTCGCTCGTCTGGCTGCTCGCCAAGAACCCCGAATGGCAGGACAGGCTTCGCGACGAGATGCTGCGCGTCGCGCCGGCGGGCGAGGGGGTTGGGCATAATGCGCTGAACGAGCTCGAGCTTACCGAATGGGCGTTCAAGGAAGCGCTGCGGATGATCCCGCCGGTGCCGAGCATCCCGCGCCGCGCGCTGCGCGATTTCGAGTTCGGCGGCTATACCATCCCCGCGGGCACCAGCGTCGGGGTGAACCCGGGCTATACGCATATGATGCCCGAATATTGGCCCGAGCCCGAGACATTCGACCCGATGCGCTTTTCGCCCGAGGGGGCGAAGGGTCGGCACAAATATGCCTGGGTCCCCTTCGGCGGCGGCGCGCATATGTGCCTGGGGCTGCACTTCGCCTACATGCAGGCGAAAATCTTTTTCCACCATGTGATCACGACACACCGGATCGTGGTCGCCGAGGGTTATGATCCCGACTGGTATATGTGGCCGATCCCGCGCCCCAAGGACGGGCTGATGGTGACGTTCGAGCGGATTTGACCGGCCCGACCCTCCCCTTTTGATGGGGGAGGCAGCGAGACTTGGAAGCTTGCTTCCTAGTCGCAGCGGTGGGGGTGCGCTCTCGGCCAGCAGCGGCCGTGCAAGGCGCGCCATCACCCTCATCCAACTTCGCCGAGCTGGTTCGCAGCAAGGCTTCGCATCCTTCTCCCATCGAGGGAGAAGGGAAGTGATTCACCCCCGGATAAACAGATTCTTCAGCCACGGCGCGCGGCCGCGCGTCGCTTCGCGCCAGTCGCCGCCGTCGTCTGCCTCGGGCGCGGCGCGGCTGGGGTCGAGCAGCTTGAGCCGCGCGGTGCGGAACGCCGCGGGGTGATAGGTGACCAGCGTCAGCCCATGTTCGAGCGCGGTGGCGGCGAGCAGCGCATCGCGGTCTTGCTCGATGGTCAATGCGGCGCGCCGCCGCGCGACCGCTTGGTCGACCGGCACGATGCGCCCCTCGAAGGCAGGCAGCAGCTGCCCGTCGATCCACGCCCGCCACGCCGCGCCCGCCGCCTTGCCCTGCTTCTGCGCCAGCGCCGCCGCGTTTTCGAGCTCGACCAGCGACAGCGCCGAGACGAACATTGCCTGGCGCGACACGCGCTGCGCCCACGCCGCCAAGGGCGCGCCATCGGGCGCGTGGCGCAGGTCGAGCAGAACGTCGGCGTCGAGCAGATACATCAGCCGCGCCCCCGCCCGCCGAGCGCTTTGCTCAGCAGCGACCGGTCGAGCGCCGCCTCCCCCGGCGCGGCGGCGAGCAGCTGCACCATATTCTCGCGCTCGCCGCTCAGCTGGCGCCAGGCGTCGATGCTGATCAGTACATGCGTGGGCCGCCCGCGATCGGTGACATAGACGGGCTCGATCATGGCGAATCGCTTCGCGCGGCTGACGTCCTGGTTGAATTCGCGACTGGTGACTCGCCTCATTCGTGCCTCCGATCACCCGGCTGGTAGCGCTACCGGGATCGTTCACATGTAGGTATGTTACTACACTGTGGCGCCCTCGCAACAAAATAGAACGTCGCGCCGGGAATCGACGGTGCGCGCGCGCCCCATTGCGGACTTTGGATTGCGCAGCAGCCGCTTTCGTGGCTGCTGACCATCGGAAGGAACGGATACCGAGGCCGGAAGAGCCGTCGGCCCGCCGGGTGGGGAGATAAAGATGATATCGAATATGTTCGGTGAACTGGCGCGAGCGATCGGCGACGTCATGGGCGCGCACGGGCCCGCGGTCGAGGCGGCGCAAAGCTATACCCCCGCCGACTACAGCATTCATTTTTTCCTGCAGATCGCGGTGATCCTGCTCGTCTGCCGCGTCGTCGGCTGGATGGCGAAGAAATTCCTCGGCCAGCCGCAGGTGGTCGGCGAGATGATCGCCGGCGTCGTGCTCGGCCCGTCGCTCTTCGGGCTGCTCTTCCCCGAATTCCAGGCGGCGCTCTTCCCCAAGGAGACGCGCAACTTCCTCTACGTCGGCGCGCAGTTCGGCGTCGGGCTCTACATGTTTCTCGTCGGCACGACGCTGCGCCTCGACCATTTCCAGTCGAAGGCGAAGAGCGCGATCGGCGTGTCGGCGGCGGGCATCGCCGCGCCCTTCCTGTTCGCGGCGCTGATCACGCCCTTCCTGATCGACATCCCCGGCCTGTTCACCGAGGGACTGGGGCAGGGCAGCGCGACCCTGTTCATGGGCGCGTGCATCGCGCTGACCGCCTTCCCGATGCTGGCGCGGATCATCAACGAGCGCGGGCTTGCCAACACCTCGCTCGGCACGCTTTCGCTGACCGCGGGCGCGTTCGACGACGCGGTGTCTTGGTGCGTGCTGGCGATCGTGCTCGCGACCTTCGGCGGCGGCCCGGGAATCGCGTTGCTCGCGATCGTCGGCGGCCTCAGCTTCGCGCTTTTCATGCTCTTCGTCGGGCGCAAGCTGCTGATCCCGCTCGGCCGCGCGGTCGAGGCGAAGGGCGAACTCACGCACGCGCTGCTCGCGGTGGTGCTGATGCTTTATGCGATGTCGGCCTTCTTCATGGACGCGGTCGGCATTCACGCCGTGTTCGGCGGCTTCCTGCTCGGCGCCTGCATGCCGCGCGGCCTGCTCACCGAGGAGATCAAGAAGAAAATCGAGCCGATGACCGTGGTCTTCCTGCTGCCGATGTTCTTCACCTACTCGGGGCTGAACACCCAGCTGACGACGGTCAACAGCCTGTCGCTGCTCGCGATCGCGCTCGGCATATTGCTCGTCTCGATCGCGGCGAAGTTCGGCGCCTGCTGGCTCGCGGCGCGGCTCGCGGGCGAGGACAATCGCACCGCGATGGGCATCGGCGCGCTGATGAACGCGCGCGGGCTGATGGAGCTGATCATCATCAACATCGGCCTGCAAAAGGGCATCATCGGCCCGACGCTCTTCGCGATCATGGTGCTGATGGCGATCGTCACCACCGTGATGGCGGGGCCCTTGTTCGAGCTGGTCTATGGCCGCAAGGCGCGCGAGACCGGCGAACTCGGACAGCTGAACGCGCATGACATGGCGAAGGAAAAGGCGCCGTTGGCCCCAGCCGGCTGAGGATGGTCAGGCCGCCGCGGCGTTGATCTGGTCGATCAGCGTGCGGTGCGCGGGGAGTTCGCTCGCGGCGCGGTCGCCAAAATTGCGGATACGCGCAAAGATGCGCTCGGCCTCGGCGACGTCGGGAAATTCCTCGCGCACCGGCGACAGGTCGGTCCGATATTCCATGCCGTAGAGGATGTACTGATAGTTGAAGAAGGCGAAGCTTTCGAGGTCGAGGATGAAGTCGAAGCGTCCCGGCGGGCGATAGCGCCACTCCTCGAGTAATTCCTTCAGCCGGTCGGGGATCGAGGCGGGATCGCCATTGTCGCGCCAGAAAGGCTCGTCGCGCCGGCTGAGGCAATAATGGAGCTTCAGGAAATTGACGATGTTGGCGTATCGCGCGCTCATCAGCTCGTTGAAGCGCCGCGCGGGGGCGCCGACCGGGCCACCCAAGGGGAACATCTCGGCGATCATCGCCGCGGCGGCTTCGATCATCACGATTCCGGTCGATTCGAGCGGTTCGAGGAAGCCGCCCGACAGCCCGACCGCGACGCAATTTTTGATCCAAGGCGTGGTGCGATAGCCCGCTTCGAACGGAATGCTACGCACCTTGACGTCATGGCTGCGCCCGCCGGTATAGGCCGCCAAAATCTCCGCCGCGCGGTCGTCGGAGAGATGCGCGCTCGAATAGACGCAGCCGATGCCGCGCGCGCCGGCGAGCCCGATGTCCCACGTCCAGCCGCCCGCGTGCGCGGCCGCGATGGTGTAGCTGTCGAGCGGCGTGGCGGGGTCGACATAGGGGAGCTTGCACGCGAGCGCGCGGTCGGTGAACAGCTGATGGCGCACGCTGTGAAAGGGCGCCCCGAGCGCGCCGATCAGCTCGGCGCGGAAACCCGAACAGTCGATATAAAGATCGGCCGACAGCGTGCCATGCTCGGCGGTGACGACATGGTCGATCGCGCCGCTCGCACCATCGAGCGCGACGTCGGTCAGCGTCCCCTGCAGATGCTCGACACCCAGCGCGCGCGCCTGCGCCGACAGCACGTCGGCCAGCCGCGCGGCGTCGAAATGATAGGCATAGTTCAGCGGCCCGTCGAACGCCCCCTCGCCCGAGCGCTTGGGGGCGCGGCGCGCCTCGGCGACGCGATTCTGGATCGTCATCGCCTCGGCGAAGGCGGGGCGCGTCGCGGGATCCTGGAGCAGCCAATAGGAGACGAGGCTATGCCCGTCGCCATGATAGGGCGGCTCGAACGGGTGGAGGAAATGGCTGGACTTCCCCGGCGCTGGTGTGCGCACCCAGTCGTCGAAGCGAATGCCCTGCTTGAAGGTCGCGGTGGTGGACCGAACGAACTGGCTCTCGTCGATGCCGATGAACTGCAGCGTACTGCGGATCGTCGGGAAGGCGCCTTCGCCGACGCCGATGCTGCCGATCTCGTCCGATGCGATCAGCGTGATCGCGAGGCGCGGGTTGCGCGGCAGGTCGAAAAAGCGCGCGAGATAGGCCGCGGTCAGCCAGCCCGCGGTGCCGCCGCCGACGATCAGGATCGAACGCTTCGCCATTGGGAACGCTATCGAGCCGCAAGGCGCTTTCAACAAGCGCTATTTTGCGCCACGCGGAAACCGACATGATGAAAAGCCTGCGCCCCTATCTGATCTGGTTCGGCATCGCGCTGCTGCTGGCGATCGCCGCGATCCGCGCGATGCAGTGGGTGCGCGACCATCCCGAGCATGTGCCCACAGCGCGTTTCGAGCTCAAGCATCCGCAGGGCTGGGCGACGCATCGCAAGCTGGTGGCGCTGAGCCAGGACGATAGCGTCTGCTTCGCCGCCTTCGACCGCGCGGGGGCGGGCTATCTGCGGCGCCCGGTGGTGGGCGAGGGGGTGTGCCGCGCGAGCCAGCGCATGCTGCTGACTGCAAACAAGCTGGTGCCGACGATGCGCCCGGCGGGCGCGGCGCCGGGCTGCGCGGTCACCGCGGCGATGGCGCTGTGGAACCGCGACGTGGTGCAGCCTCTGGCGCAGAAGCATTTCGGGCAGACGGTCGTCGAGCTAGAGAATCTCGGCAGCTATAATTGCCGCAAGATCGCGGGGCGGCAGGCGCAGAGCCAGCATTCGACCGCCAATGCGATCGACATTTCGGCCTTCGTGCTCGCCGACGGGACGCGCATTTCGCTCATCAACGACTGGGATGACGGCGACCGGCGCAGCGAATTTTTGCACGCGGTGCGCGACGGATCGTGCGGCCTGTTCAGCACCGTGCTGTCGCCCGACTATAATGAAGCGCATGCCGACCATTTCCACCTCGACATGGCGCAGCGGACGGCCGGCTGGACGGTGTGCCGCTGACTAGACGGTGAAGCTCTCGCCGCAGCCGCACGCGCCCTTGGCGTTCGGATTTTCGAACACGAAGCCCGCGGCGAAATCGTCCTCGACCCAGTCCATCGTGCTGCCGATCAGATAGAGCACCGATGCGCCGTCGATGTAGAAGACCCCGCCGGGCGTCTCGATCTTCTCGTCGAATTTCGCTTCTTCGGTGACATAATCGACCGAGTAAGCGAGCCCCGAACAGCCGCGGCGCGGCGTCGACAGGCGGACGCCGATCGCGCCTTCGGGCGCCGCGGCCATCAGCGTCGCGATGCGTTCCTCGGCGTTCGGCGTCAGCATGACGGCAGCGGGGCGGGCTTTCAACATCGTCATCTCACACTCCTTCCCCTCTCCCCTTGCGGGAGAGGGATGTGAAGACTTGGCAGCTTGCTGCCTAGTCGAAGCTGGGTGAGGGGTTGTGGTCGAAGACCGCGCGAGCCTGCGGCTCGCAGACCCCTCATCCAACTACGCCTAGCGCCAAAGGCGCAAGGCTTCGTATCCTTCTCCCGCAAGGGGAGAAGGGGTTAATTCACAACATCCCCAGTTCGAGGCGCGCTTCGTCGCTCATATTCTGCGGCGACCACGGCGGATCCCAGACGAGATTGACCTCGGCATCGCCGACGCCGGGCACCGCGCCGACGCGCAGTTCGACCTCGGCAGGCATCGATTCGGCGACCGGACAGTGCGGCGTGGTCAGCGTCATCGTGACCATAACATGGCCTTCGTCGATCTCGACATTGTAGATCAGGCCGAGATCGTAGATGTTCACAGGGATTTCGGGGTCGAAAATCTCCTTGAGCGCGTCGATCACCGACTCATAGAGGTCGCCGCCGACCGCGCCGGGCGCGACCTCGGCGGGCTTGGCCGCAAGGAAGCCTTCGAGATAGTCGCGCTTGCGCTCCAATTTCTCGGGTGCACTCTCGGCATCGTCGACGCGTGCCTTGGGCGGGGCTTCGACGCTCGCCACTTCTTCCACCTTGATCATGCGATCCTCGCTCATCCGAAAATCCTCTCGACGCGGGCGAGGCCGTCTATCAGCGTCGCCACATCGTCGTCATTGCTATACACACCGAAACTTGCGCGCGCGGTCGCGGGCACCCCCAGATGCTCCATCAGCGGCTGCGCGCAATGGTGCCCGGCGCGGATCGCGACCCCGCTTTCGTCCAAGATAGTGCCGATGTCGTGCGGATGAACCCCCGCCATCGAAAAGCTTACAATTCCGGCACTGTTTTCAGGACCATAGAGCGTGATGCTGTTCTTGCGCGAAAGCTGCTCGCGGAGCCTCGCAACCAGCGAACACTCATGCGCGTGGATCGCATCGATCCCGATCGCATCGACATAATCGACCGCCGCCGCGAGCCCGATCGCCTCGATGATCGCGGGGGTTCCCGCCTCGAAGCGCGTCGGGGCGGGGGCGTAGGTCGTGCGTTCGAAAGTGACCCGGTCGATCATCGACCCGCCGCCCTGCCACGGCGGCAGCCTGTCGAGCTTGTCGCTCCAAAGCACGCCGATGCCCGTCGGGCCGTAAAGCTTGTGCCCCGAGAAGGCATAATAGTCGCAGCCGAGCGCCGCGACATCGACGGGCAGCCGCGGCACCGCCTGGCAGCCGTCGATCAGCAGCTCGGCGCCGACGCGGTGCGCGATCTCGGCGGCGCGCGCGACGTCGAGCGGGCTGCCGAGCACGTTCGAGACATGCGCGAAGGCGACCATATTATGCTCGGGAGTCAGCAGTTTCTCGGCCGCATCGAGGTCGATGCAGCCGTCGGCGGTCAGCGGGCACACATCGACCTGCCACCCGGCGAGCTGCCAAGGCACGATATTGCTGTGATGCTCGAGCATCGACAGCAGCACGCGGCCCTTCTTCGGATGCGAGTAGGCGACGAGGTTGATCGCCTCGGTCGCGCCGCGCACGAAGGCAATCTGCTCTTCCTTTGCGCCGATGAACGCCGCGATCCGCCGCCGCGCGGCCTCATAGGCGAGCGTCATGTCGGCCGAGCGCGCATAGACGCCGCGGTGCACCGTCGCATAATCGCGTCCCATCGCGTTGACGGTCGCGTCGATGACCGCCTGCGGTTTCTGCGCGGTCGCGGCGGTATCGAGATAGTGCCAGCCGGGGTTGAGGCCGGGGAATTGGTCTCTAATCCCGTTTGTGTCGAGCGAAGTCGAGACACGTTGGCGCCCAGCTTCACGTCCCTCAACTTCGCTCGGGACGAACGGGGAAGAGAGGCTGCTCACACCAGTTCCCCCAGCTTCGCGAGCGCGAGCGCCTGCAATTTTTCCTCATCCTCGGCGCCGTCGAAGACGCCCGCGACGAAGGCTTGCAGCAGGATCTTCTTCGCCTCGCCGGGCGGCAGCCCGCGCGACTGGAGATAATAAAGACTCATCGCGTCGAGTTCGCCGATCGCGCAGCCGTGCGCGCATTTGACGTCGTCGGCGAAGATTTCGAGCTCTGGTTTGGCGTTCGCGGTTGCGCTGCGCTCGAGCAGCATCGCCTTCACATCCTGTTCGCTGTCGGTCTGCTGCGCATCGCGCGCGACGGCGACCTTGCCGAGATAGGTGCCGGTGGCATGGCCGCCGAGGACCGACCGCACAACCTGCCGCGACGTCGCGCCGGGTTCGGCGTGGGTAACCGAGGTGACGATCTCGAGGTTCTGCGCGGCTCCGCCGATCTGCGCGGCGCCGAGATGGAAGTCGGCGCCCTCGTGCAGGATCACGTTGAGCTCGATACGGCCATAAGCGCCGCCGATGTTGAGAACATGCAGCGACGCGGTCGCGCCCTTGCCGAGCACCAGCTCGATCTGACGGATCACACCTTCGTCTTGCACGATCGCACGGCGGAAATCGCCACCCGCCGGCACGACGATGGCCTCGGGCGCGGGCAACGGCCATAGGCGCGCCAGCGCATCCAAATCACTGTATCGCCAGGCCTCATCGCGGCGCGTCGGGAGGACCGCCGTGCTCACGGCCTGCCTCCCTCCGCGTCTCCGCGTCTCCGCGCGAACAAAATAAATGACTCACGCGGAGACGCGGAGACGCGGAGAAAATAAGAGATTGCGCCTTCGGCGCGGAGATGGGTCACGCCGCGATCTCCGCATAGCCTTCGCGTTCGAGTTCGAGCGCGAGTTCGGGGCCGCCCGACTTGACGATGCGGCCGGCGGCGAGGACGTGGACGAAATCGGGCTGCACATAGTCGAGCAGGCGCTGGTAGTGGGTGATCAGCAGCACCGCCTTGTCGGGGCGGCGCATGATGCTGTTGATCCCGTCGCCGACGACGCGCAGCGCGTCGATGTCGAGACCCGAGTCGGTCTCGTCGAGGATCGCGAGCTTGGGATCGAGAATGCCCATCTGCACCATCTCGTTGCGCTTCTTCTCGCCCCCCGAAAAGCCGACGTTCACGGGGCGCTTGAGCATGTCCATGTCCATCTTGAGCAGCCCCGCCTTCTCGCGCGCCAGCTTCAGGAAGTCGCCGCCCGACAACGGCTCTTCTCCGCGCGCCTTGCGCTGGGCGTTCAGGCTTTCGCGCAGGAACTGCACGTTCGACACGCCCGGAATTTCGACCGGATATTGGAAGCCGAGGAACAGGCCGGCGGCGGCGCGCTCGTGCGGGTCCATGTCGAGCAGGTCGTGCCCGTCAAAAGTCGCCGAACCTTCGGTGACCTCATAGCCAGGGCGTCCGCCGAGGACATAGGAGAGCGTCGACTTGCCTGCGCCATTGGGGCCCATGATCGCATGGATTTCGCCCGCATTGATGGCGAGCGACAGGCCCTTCAGGATCGGCTTGTCGGCAACGGTGGCGTGGAGGTTTTCAATTTTGAGCATTTATAGTCCGTTCAGTTTCCGCCGCGTCGCTGGCGGTCGGTACGTATCTTCTGCAATAATTTCATGAAGTTCGGCTTTTCCGCGGTATCGAGCTGCGACTTCAGGCCACTGGCCTGATCAACCGGATATTCCTTGTCGATTGCGCCGAAGAGCTGGGACTTCAGGTCCTTGCAGCCCTCGGTCGCCGCGGCAAAAATCGCATCGTCGGCCACATCGGTCTTGGTCATGCGCACTGCATAAGTCGTCATGCAGCGGTCGTTGGCCTGCGCGAGCATCATCGCATTGGCCTGCGCTGGCTGCGCATGAACCGCTCCCGCGACAAGCGTCGGGCTCAAAAGGAGGCTGGTGATTAAGGTTCTGATCACCCCACGCTCCCCTCAAGGCTGATCCCCAACAACTTCTGCGCCTCGACGGCAAATTCCATCGGCAGCTGCTGCAGCACTTCCTTCGCAAAGCCGTTGACGATCAGCGCCACCGCCTCTTCCTGCCCCAACCCGCGCTGCATCGCGTAGAAGAGCTGGTCGTCGCTGATCTTGCTCGTCGTCGCTTCATGCTCGACCGTCGCGGTCGGGTTGCGGACTTCGATATAGGGCACGGTGTGCGCGCCGCATGAGCTGCCCAGAAGCAGGCTGTCGCACTGGGTGAAGTTGCGCACGCCCTCGGCGTTGGGCGCGACGCGGACGATGCCGCGATAGGTGTTGTTCGACTTGCCCGCGCTGATCCCCTTCGAAACGATGGTCGAGCGCGTGCGCTTGCCATTGTGGATCATCTTGGTGCCAGTGTCGGCCTGCTGGTAATTGTTTGTCACCGCGACCGAATAGAATTCGCCGACGCTGTCGTCGCCGTTGAGCACGCAGCTCGGATATTTCCACGTGATCGCGCTGCCGGTTTCGACCTGCGTCCACGACACCTTGCTGCGCTTGCCCTGGCAGAGCGCGCGCTTGGTGACAAAATTATAGATGCCGCCAAGCCCTTCGGCATTGCCGGGATACCAGTTCTGCACGGTCGAATATTTGATCTCGGCATCGTCGAGCGTCACCAGTTCGACCACCGCCGCATGAAGCTGGTTCTCGTCGCGCATCGGCGCGGTGCAGCCTTCGAGGTAGCTGACGTACGCGCCCTTGTCGGCAATGATCAAAGTCCGCTCGAACTGCCCCGTATTCTCGGCATTGATGCGGAAATAGGTCGACAGCTCCATCGGGCAGCGCACGCCCTCGGGCACGTAAACGAATGTCCCGTCCGAAAAGACCGCGCAATTGAGCGTCGCGAAATAATTGTCGTGCATCGGCACGACCTTGCCGAGCCACTTCTTCACCAGCTCGGGATATTCGCGGATCGCCTCCGAAATCGACAGGAAGATCACCCCCGCGCGCTTCAATTCCTCGCGGAAGGTCGTCGCGACGCTGACGCTGTCGAACACCGCGTCGACCGCGACCTTGCGCGCGCCCTCGACGCCCGCGAGCACCTTCTGCTCCTCGATCGGGATGCCGAGCTTCTTGTACACCTCGAGGATTTCGGGATCGACCTCGTCGAGGCTGGAGAGCTTCGGCTTCGCTTTGGGCGCGGCGTAATAATAAGCGTCCTGATAGTCGATCGGCGGGACGTTGAGCTTCGCCCAGTCGGGGGTCTCCATCGTCAACCAGTGGCGGAACGCCTTCAGCCGCCAGTCGAGCATCCATTCGGGCTCGTTCTTCTTAGCCGAAATGAAGCGGACCGTGTCCTCGGTCAGCCCCTTGGGAGCGAAGTCGGTCTCGATGGCCGAGGACCAGCCATGCTCGTAGTCGGCGACCTTCGCCGCGGCGTCGTGCGCGGCCTGGTCCTTGATGCGGGTTTCGGTGTTGTCGGTCATGCTGAAATTCCGTTCGCCTCGAGCGAAGTCGAGAGGCCCCTCGGTCGTGCACTGTCGAGGGGTGTCTCGACTTCGCTCGACACGAACGGGTTCAATTTGTGGGGTGTCACGCTCAAACTCGCCAAACTGATCTCCGCCAACGCCCCGCGCACCGCGCCGTTCACGACGCCCCAATGCGGCTGCACCTTGCAGCTGCCTTCGAGCGAACAGTCGTGGCGTCCTTCGGCGACGCAGGCGGTGAGCGCGATCGGGCCTTCGACGGCTTCGATGATATCGGCGACGTTGATCGCCGCGGCAGGGCGCGCGAGGCGGATGCCGCCGCCGCTGCCGCGCGAGGCGACAAGCAGGCCCGCGCGCGCGAGCTGGCTCACCAGCTTCTGCGCGGTCGGCCCCGGAATGCCCGTCTGCTCGGCGAGCATGCCGGCGCTGAGCGCGACCGACCCGCACTGGCGGGCGGCGGCGCTCATCAGCACCACGGCATAATCGGCAAGGTTGGACAGGCGCATCGCGGCTTTCTATCGTGCGCGAATTGCGAACGATTATTAACTGGAGTAAATTACTCCACTTATATAGGCGCGCTGTCCGCGCGGCGCAAGCAAGCCGGTTTTGCGGAGGCCCAAGAAAAAAAGGCACCCATCTGGCCGAAGCCAAATGAGTGCCAAGATGAAGGTCTCGGTCCCCTGAAAGGGGCGAGCTCTTCTGGGTCGCAGCACCCGATTATGCCGGGGCGGCGATTCGCGATTGGATGGAAACGCCAAAACGACGGTGTATGAAATTTTTGGTGGTTAATCGGGGATTTGGGCAAAATCCCTTCCTCCTTGATGGGGGAAGGATACGCAGCCTTGCCGCCAGAGGCGGTTAGGCGAAGTTGAATGGGGGTGATCGCGCGTCCTTGCATCGTCGCTTCAGGCCGAGACCGCACCCCCACCGCTGCGACTAACGAACAAGTTCGTAAGTCTCGCTGCCTCCCCCATCAAGGGGGAGGGATAGGCATCAGGTCTCAGACACCATCGGGCTGACCTTGCCTGCCATCTGCTTGCGGCCCTTCGCGGTCGCCTCGACATAGCTCGACGGTTTCGCGAGCTGGCCGGGGGTGGAGCCGGCGAAGCGCTTGATCTCGCGAATCAGGTGCGACTGGTCGTAAAACGCATTGCCGAGCTCGGCATCGTCGAGCTTTTCGCCGCGCGCGAGCGCCGACGCCGCGCGCACCGCGCGATATTTGCGCGCCAGCATCCGCGGCGACAGGCCGTAATAATGTTTGGTCATCCGCTCGACCGAGCGGATCGACATGCCCGTCGCCTCGACCAGTTCGGGCACCTGCGGATTGGCCGATCCGGTCAGCCACTGGTCGACGGTGCGCGTGAACCACACCGGCGCGGGCTCGTTCTTCTTGAGGATCTCGCGCACGAAATTATTGCCGATCACCAGCCGCTCGGCGGTGTCGGCGGCGTTGCCGATCGCGTCGACGACTTCCTCGATCCAGTCGCCGAACAGGTCGGCGGCGTCGATCGCGCGGTCGGTCAATTTGTCGGCGTGTGCGCCCATCAACGTCGCCCAGCCCGCGGGCATCAGCCCGAAGCCGCACATGCGCAGCGGCCCCGGCGCGATCGCGCGTACGCTGCCGCTGGTCGGGCCGATGATCGTCGCGCGCCCCGCGGGAAAACGATAACCGTCGGGGAAGACATATTCGCCCTTGGGCACGTCCATGATGCGGAATTGCGGGCGGTCGGCCCGCTCGCTCTCGTCGAACAAGGGCATGTCGACGCGCACGAAATAGAAGCTCGACACCATTTCCGCGAGGTCGGGATCGGGCGGGAAATATTGCAGCTCGAACGGCGCATCGCCGTCCGCGCCCGCTGGCGTGGATGAAGCTTCCGTCATGACGAGACCCGACCCCCGGCGGCTGGTCCACCGCCTGTTTAACTAGGCCAAATCATTTGCCTTTTGGTGCGGCGCGTCAAGCCGCAAAACGCCGGACGTTAACTCTTTTGGGTCGCGATCCACGCATCGACGCGGCGTTCGAGGACGTCGAGCGGCACCGGACCTGATTCGAGCACGACGTCGTGGAAAGCGCGATAGTCGAACTTCTCGCCCATCGCCTTCTGTGCGCGGGTCCGCAATTCCATGATCTTGAGCTTGCCGATGAGATAGGCAGTCGCCTGTCCCGGATAGACGACATAGCGCTCGATCGCCTTTTCGATGTCGCCCTGCGGGTTCGGGGTGTTGTCCTTCAGATACTGGATCGCCTGCTCGCGGGTCCAGCGCTTGTCGTGGATGCCGGTGTCGACGACGAGCCGCGTCGCGCGCCACAGCTCCATGCCCAGCCGCCCGAAATCGGCATAGGGATCAGTGTAGAAACCCATGTCCTTGGCGAGTTCCTCCGAATAGAGACCCCAGCCCTCGGTATAAGCGGTGAAGCCGCCGAAGCGGCGGAAGGGCGGCAGGCCGGTGAGTTCGGTCTGCACCGCGCGCTGGAGATGATGGCCGGGCACGCCCTCATGATAGGCGAGCGCTTCGAGCTCGGTCTTGGGCATATCGCGCAGGTCGTAGAGGTTGACATAATAGATGCCCGGGCGCGAGCCGTCGGGGGCGGGCGAGGAGTAGAACGCCTTTCCGGCGGACTTTTCTCGGAACGCCTCGACCGCCTTCACCTGCAGCGCCGATTTGGGGATGGTATTGAAGAAGGCGGGGAGGCGCGCCTCCATCGCCTTCACATGCGTGTCGACATCGGCGAGATAGGCCTCGCGCGTCGTGTGATAATATTGCGGGCTGGTGCGCAGATGCTCGAAGAACTGGTTCAGCGTGCCCTTGAACCCGACCTTGGCCATGATCGTCTTCATCTCGCCGTGGATGCGCGCGACTTCGGACAGCCCGAGGTCGTGGATCTGCGTCGCGGTCATGTTCGTCGTCGTGTAGTTGGCGAGCAGCGCCTCGTAATAGGCCTTGCCGCCCGGCATGCGCCACACGCCGTCCTGCGTCGGCGCCGTCGCCTGCTGGCGCGCCATTTCGGCGGCGAGGCGGGTGTAGGCGGGGCCCGCGCTCTCCGCCCAGGCGGCCTTGGCGGCGGCGATCAGCCGTGCCTTTTCGGCGGCGTCGATCGCCAGCTTGTTCACCTTGGCGCTGATGTCCTCGATCACCGCATTGTCGGGCTTGGTGAGGTTGCCGATGTCCGAGATGACATAGGGATAGACCCACTTCGGCGGCGCAAAGCCCTTGGCGGCGCGCTCGGCGGACTGCACCGACAGCGCGTCGAGGATCGGGCCCAATTCGCGGATGCGCGACACATAGGCTTCGGCCTCGGCGACACTTGCGACGCGGTGGATGTTGATCAGGAAGGCGGGCATCTGGCTCTGCGCGCCGTTCATCTGGTCGAAGACATAGCCATGGTCGCGGAAGGGGAAGAGCCGTTCGGCGCGCGCCGCCTGCGCGTTGAACAGTTCGAACGACAAAGCCTCGTCGGTCGACAGCGCGCCGGGGTCGAAGCTCCCGCGCATCGCCTCGGCGGTCGCGGTCTGCAGCTTGAAGCGCGCGACCGCGGCCTCGTCGCTGACATCGTCCCATTTCCCGTAATCGCCGTCGCGCACGCCGCGCCGCGCCTTGGTCTCGGGCGAGAGCGACAGCTGCGCCGCATCATATTTGTCGAAGAATTCGCCGAGGTTCGCGCCCGCGGGTGCAACTTCGGCGGCAGGGGGCGCCGCGACGGTGGCGGGGGCCTGCTCGGTGGCGGCCGGCGCGCAACCCGCGACGGCGAGCGCGATCAGGCAGGTGGACAGGCTGGCGGCGAGGCGAGGGTGCGACACTTGGTTCTCCGGGCGTTATCGTTGGACTTTGCTGGCCTGGCAGGGGCTTGCCATAGCGCCCCCCGGCGCGCAATGGCGGGCCATGTCGCTCTTCGCTTCCCTGACCGATGCCGCCTATGCGCTCGTCCGCCCGATCGTCCATGCGACCGACGGCGAAGCGGCGCATAATTTGACCATCGCCGCGCTCGAACCGCTGCCGCGGGCACGCACCGCGCTGACCAGCCCGATATTGGCGACCGAGGTGGCGGGGCTGCATTTCCCGAATCCCGTAGGGCTCGCGCCCGGCTTCGACAAGGATGCGCGCGCCGCCGCGGTGATGCCGCGTTTCGGTTTCGGCTTTGTCGAGGTCGGGACGCTGACCCCGCTGCCGCAGGAAGGCAATCCGCGGCCGCGGCTCTTCCGGCTGGTCGAGGACGGCGCGGTGATCAACCGCATGGGGTTCAACAACGGCGGGCAGGCCGCGGCGGCCGAACGTATCGCGAAGCTGCGCGCGTGCGGCATGGCGGTGCCGCTGGGCATCAACATCGGCGCGAACAAGGACAGCGACGACCGCATCGCCGACTATGCCAAGGGCGTCGCGGCGATGGCGCCGCTCGCCGATTATCTCACGGTCAACATCAGCTCGCCCAATACCCCGGGGCTGCGCGCGCTGCAGGACAAGGGCGCGCTCGAAGGATTGCTCGACGCGGTGAACGCAGCGCAGCCCACGGGCGGGGCGAAGCCTGTGTTCCTGAAGGTCGCGCCCGATCTCGAGCCCGCCGACATCGACGATCTCGTCGCGGTGGCGCTCGACAAGGGGCTGGCGGCGCTGATCGTGTCGAACACGACGATCGGGCGGCCGGCGTTGAAGTCGATTCATGCGCAAGAGGCGGGCGGGCTGTCGGGCGCGCCGCTCCGCAACCTCGCGCTCCAGCGGCTCAAGGATTTCCGCGCCGCGAGCGGCGGCACGCTGCCGCTGATTGGGGTCGGCGGGATCGCCAATGCCGATCAGGCCTGGGCGCGCATCCGCGCGGGTGCGAGCCTGGTGCAGATCTATTCGGCGATGGTCTTTGCCGGCCCCGGCCTCGCGCAGCGCATCGCGCGCGGGCTCGAGGACCTCGCGGTGCGCGACGGCTTCACCCGCGTGGCGGATGCGGTCGGGGTGGGGGACTGAACCGAATGATGGCGGGGCGGGCCGCGTCGGCGCCATAACCCCTCTGCATCGCTTCGCGACGAGTAGGAATAGGGATGGGGTTGCGCCATGCGCGCCCCCGCGCCAATGTCCCGCGCATGACCAAGAAGCTTCTCACCGCCTTCGCCCTTTTCCTCACCGCCATTCCTTCGCTCGCCGCGGCGCAGGGCGTCACCTCGACCGCCGATCCGCGCGCGACCGAGGCGGGGCGGCAGATCCTGCACGACGGCGGCTCGGCGGCCGATGCCGCGATGGCGATGATGCTGGTGCTGACGCTCGTCGAGCCGCAGTCGAGCGGCGTCGGCGGCGGCGGTTTCCTCGTCTATCACGACGCGAAGACCGACACGATCGGCACGGTCAACGGCCGCGAGATGGCGCCCGCCTCGGCGAAGCCCGAGCGTTTCCTCGGCCCCGACGGCAAGCCGCGCGGCTATAGCGATGTCATCCCCGGCGGGCTGTCGGTCGGCGTGCCCGGCAATGTCCGGCTGATGGAAATGGCGCACAAGAAATGGGGCCGGCTCGAGTGGAAGGCGCTGTTCCAGCCCGCGATCAAGCTCGCCGACGAGGGGTTCCAGGTGACCCCGGCGCTCTATGGCTGGCTCGACCGCTTCCAGGACACGTGGAAGGATTTCCCCGCGGCGCGCGCGCTCTATTATGTCGACGGCAAGCCCGCGCCGGTCGGCACGGTGATCAAGAACCCCGCCTATGCCAAATTGCTGCGCGACATCGCCGCGCGCGGCCCCGACGCCTTTTACACCGGCGCCAACGCCAAGGCGATCAGCGACGCGGTGGCGAAATCGGTGCGCAACCCTGCGGTGCTCACGGTCAAGGACATCGCGGCGTACAAGGCGCAGGACAAGCCCGCGGTCTGCACCACCTACCGCGTCTACAAGGTGTGCGGCATGGGCCCGCCCTCGTCGGGCGCGACCACCGTCTTCGGCATCCTCGGCCTGATCGAGGGCTGGGACATGAAGGCGATGGGCAAGGACAATCCGATGAGCTGGCATCTGCTGTCCGAGGCGATGCAGCTCAGCTACGCCGACCGTGAAAAATATCTCGGCGACGGCGATTTCGTCGACGTCCCGGTCGCCGGGCTGCTTGACAAGAAATATCTTTCCGAGCGCCGCCAGCTGATCTCGCCCTTCGGCCGCGCCGCCGCTTACCCTGCGGGCAACCCGCCGGGCGCGCAACCGCGCACGCCGTCGGGCCCGGTGCCCGAAGCGGGCACGACGCATTTCGTCGCGGTCGACAAGGAGGGCAATGTCGCGTCGATGACCTCGACGATCGAGAGCATCTTCGGCAGCAATCTCAACGCCAACGGCTTTTTCCTCAACAACGAGCTCACCGATTTCGACCTCAATCCGGTGCAGGGCGACGCGCCCGGCGCGAACCGCGTGCAGGCGGGCAAGCGCCCGCTGTCGTCGATGTCGCCGACGATCGTCTATGGTCCCGACGGCAAGGTCGTGCTCGCGGTCGGTTCGGCGGGCGGCAAGCGCATCATCATGCACGTCACCAAGACGCTCGTCGGGGTGCTCGACTGGGGGCTGTCGGCCGAGGATGCGATCGCACTGCCCAATCTCTATTACGGCCAGCAGGGCGTGCTGATCGAGGACGACGCCGCGGGCAAGGCGATCGCCGACAAGATGAAGCCCTTCGGCTATCGCTTCGTACCGACCAGCCTCGGCTCGAAGCTCAACGCCGCGCAGCGCGTCGGTGAGGTCTGGCACGGCGCCGCCGACCCGCGCGGCCCGGGCAGCTCGTCGGTCGACGGCGCACCGCCGCAGGGGTGACGCCGTCCGCCCGCGCTCTCGGGGCTTATTGACTTCAATCGGGCATGATTTGACCCTAAGGATGGGCAAAATAGTCAAACCCTCCCCGGGAGAGCAAGAGGCATGAAGCTGGAAAACCCCCATCTCGACCATTTCCCGAGCCTGGTCGCGATGTTCTTCGACCGCGCCGAAAAGGGCGACGACGATCCCTTCCTGTGGCGCAAGGCCGACCGCGCGTGGCAGCCGCTGAGCTGGCGCGAGGTCGCCGAACAGGTCTCGGCGCTCGCGCACAACCTGCGCAAGCTGGGGCTGAAGGAGGGCGACCGCGTCGTGCTGGTCAGCGAGAATCGCCCCGAATGGTGCATCGCCGACCTAGGCATCATGGCCGCGGGCTGCATCACCGTGCCGACCTACACCACCAACACCGAACGCGACCACCAGCATATCCTCGACAACAGCGGGGCGAAGGCGGTGATCGTCTCGACCGCCAAGCTCGCGCGCGCGCTGATGCCCGCGGTGATGCGCTCCGATGCCAATCTGGTCGTGACGATGGAGAATCTGCGCGTCGGGCAGCAGGGCGATGTGCGCGTCCACGACTGGGCGCCGCTCGTCGCCGATGGCGCCACCTATGTCGAGGAGACCAAGGCGCGCGGGCTCGGCGTCAAGCGCGAGGACACCGCGTGCCTCATCTACACCAGCGGCACCGGCGGCGCGCCGCGCGGGGTGATGCAGCACCACGGCGCGATCCTGCACAATGCCGCGGGCGCGGCCGAGGTGCTGGTCAATGATTTCGGCATCGGTGAGGACGAAGCGTTCCTGTCCTTCCTGCCGCTCAGCCACGCCTATGAGCATTCGGGCGGGCAGTTCCTGCCAATCATGGTCGGCGCGCAGATCTATTACAGCGAAGGTCTCGAAAAGCTCGTCTCGAACATCGAGGAAACCAAGCCGACGATCATGGTCGTGGTGCCCCGGCTGTTCGAGGTCATCCGCGCGCGGATGATCAAGTCGGTCGAGAAGCAGGGCAAGCTCGCGAACTGGATGCTGGGGCAGGCGCTGCGCGTCGGCGAAAAGGATTATGAGCGCCGCATGGGGCTGCTCGACCGGCCGGTCGACCTGCTGCTCGACAAATTGTTCCGGCCCAAGATCGGCAAGCGTTTCGGCGGGCGGATGAAGGCGCTGGTATCGGGCGGCGCGCCGCTCAATCCCGAGATCGGCGTGTTCTTCCACTCGATCGGGCTGACCCTGCTGCAGGGCTATGGCCAGACCGAGGCGGGTCCGGTGATCAGCTGCAACCGCCCGAGCGCGGGGATCAAGATGGACACCGTCGGCCCGCCGCTGATGAACACCGAAGTGAAGATCGCCGACGATGGCGAAATCCTCGTCCGCGGCGAACTCGTCATGAAGGGCTATTGGCGCAACCCGTCGGAGACCGAGCGCGTGCTCGTCGCCGACCCCGCCGAGCCCGATGCGGGGCCGTGGCTCCACACCGGCGACATCGGCCATATCGACGAGGCGGGCCGCATCGTCATCACCGACCGCAAGAAGGATTTGATCGTCAACGACAAGGGCGACAATGTGTCGCCGCAGCGGGTGGAGGGTATGCTGACGCTCCAGCCCGAGATCCTGCAGGCGATGGTCTATGGCGACAAGCGGCCGCACCTCGTGGGCATCCTCGTGCCCGACCCCGAATGGGCCAACGAATGGGCCGAGGCCGAGGGATTGCCCAAGGATATCAAGCTGCTGCGCGAGCACGACAAGTTCCGCTCGGCGCTGCGCGAGGCGGTCGACCGGGTCAACGGCCAGCTGTCGGTGATCGAGAAGGTGCGCAAGTTCGACCTGGCCGACGAGGCGTTCACGATCGAGAATGAGCAGATGACCCCGTCGATGAAGATTCGGCGCCACATATTGCGCGACGTCTACGCCGACAGGATCGCGGCGATGTACAAGGGGTGAAAACCGGCCCCTCCCCCTTGATGGGGGAGGCAGCGAGACTTGGCAGCTTGCTGCCTAGTCGCAGCGGTAGGGGTGAGCTATCTGCCTGAGATGAAGGTTTGAGGACGCTCCATCACCCCCATCCAACTTCGCCTAGCCGCCGACGCGGCAAGGCTGCGTATCCTTCCCCCATCGAGGGGGAAGGTTGAATCATGACAGGCGGGGGTGCGACCCGAGAGCTCGGCGCAAACCGGACCCCGCCTGTCGCCGAACCCAAAGGTTCAGCCCTTGTCCCCATCCGGTTTGCGATAGGGGACGAAGTCGCCGAGCACGCAGGTCGGGCCGCGGATGCCGCTCGACCGGTCGACCAGATGGAAAAAATCGCCGCTGCACGTCGAGCTGCCGAACTGGCGCACGACCATGATGTCGCTGTCGCGACCCAGCCCCGGGCAACTGCCCTTGAGATCATTGCGGTACACGACTCGGCCCGATTGGCGGTAGAGCAGGATATCGTCGGAGATGCGGATGGTGTCGATACTCGCAGTGGTGGGAAGGCAGCGCACCGGTTCGCCGGCAATCTTGCCGGCGAGCTGCTTGTCGAGCCGCTCGGCCTGTTTGGGGGTCAGCGCCTCAGCGCGCGGCGCGCCGCTGTCGCTCGCCGCGCAGGAGGCGAGCAAGGGCGCGAGCGCCAACAAAAGAGTGATAGACTTCGCCATGGGGCGGGCTCCTGCGACCATTTCAACTACGGACGAAGCGATGAATGGTTGCTGAAGCCTCCTCAGGCCGCGTCCTTGAGCGCACGGATGCGGCCGAGTTCGGCGGCAGTCGCGGCGCGCAGGAAGGGATTGGTCGCACGCTCGGCGCCGATCGTCGTCGGCACGGTCGCCTCGCCCGCGGCGCGCGCCGACTCGACCGCCGCAAGCCGCGCCGCGAGCGCTTCGTTGTCGGGCTCGACGGTCACCGCGAAGCGCGCGTTCGCCAGCGTATATTCGTGCGCGCAATAGACGCGGGTCTTATCGTCGAGCGTGCCGAGCTGCTGCATGTTCGCGAACATTTGCTCGGCGGTGCCCTCGAACAGCCGGCCGCAGCCCATCGCGAACATCGTGTCGCCGACGAAGATCGCGGCGTCATCGGCGAAGTGATAGGCGATATGCCCCGCGGTGTGCGCGGGCACATCCCAGACCGCGGCCTCGATGGTGCCGAGGCGGACGGTGTCGCCGCCCTTGACCTGCTTATCGAGCGTCGGGATGCGCGCAAATTCGGCCGCGGGGCCGGTGATCGTGCAGCCGGTCGCCTCCTTGATCGCGGCGTTGCCGCCGGTGTGGTCGGGGTGCCAGTGGGTGTTCCAGATGTCGCTGATCGTCCAGCCGCGCGCCGCCGCCGCCTCGAGCACCGGCTCGGCGACCGCGGGGTCGACGACCATCGTCGCGCCGCTTGTCGGTTCGTGGACCAGCCAGACATAATTGTCGCTGAGGACGGGGATACGGACGATTTCGAGCATGGCCAAGAATAACCCGCGCGGGCCCCGCCGTCGACCGCCAAGTTAACCATGTCGAAAAGCCTTGGCACTAGCATCGCGCGCGGCGGTACGGGGAAGAATCGTTGCAGCGTCTACTATTGATCCTGTTGGCGATGGCCCTGTTCGCGGGCTGGACCCCCGCCGAGGCGGCGCCGCGATCGGCGCCGTGCACGCTGCAAACCGACCCCGCTACGGACTATGAAACGGTGTCGCAGGCCCGCGCGACGCGCGATTGCGACGCCGACCGCTGGTCGCTCGCAGGGCCGCGAAGCTGGCTTTTCTTCGACGCCCATACCATCGCAGCGGCCGGCGCAGGCCCGATCGAGTTCAACGCGCGCACCAGCCGCTTCCACCGCATCGCGCTGTTCGTCCGCTACGCCGACGGCAGCGTCGCGCGCATTGTGCGGAGCGGACATCAACCGATGCCCTATCGCCTCGCAGGCCCCGATTTCTACCTCGCCGTGCCGCAGCGCGCCTCGCGTCCGGTCGAGATCGCGGTCGCCTTCGACCGGCTGAGCTATCTCACCACGCTGAAGACCGCTCGGCTGGCGCCCGCGGGCGAAGGCGGCTGGTCGACGGGGACGATACTGCTGATCGCGCTGTTCACCGGGCTCGCGCTCGCGCCGATCGTGTTCAACATCGCCTTCTTCCGCGTGCTGCGCGAGCGCTTCCTGCTGTGGCACATGACGCTGGCAACCTGCATCATCCTCCACACCAGCCTGTCGTCGGGGCTCGCCTTTGCCGTGGTGCCCGGGATCAGCGCGCTCGCTTACGGCTATCTGTCGCAGATCAGCTTCAGCCTGGGCATCGTCGCGGCGACGATGTTCTGCCTGAACTTCGTCGAGCCCGACAAGATCACCCGCGGCGAGCGGCGCGCGCTCTTTGCCTGCGTGCTGTGGATCCCGCTGTTCGGTGCGGTCGCGATGGCGCCCGTCGAGGCGATCCGGCCATGGGGCGGCCAAATCTATTTCGCGGCCTATCTGCCGGTGCTGCTGACTTATGTCGTCGTGCTGACGCGCACCTGCCGCCGCGGCAGCCGCGCGGCGATGTATCAGGCGGCCGCCTGGGCGCCGATCATCGCCTGCGGGTTCGAGCGCGTCGCGCGCGGGGTCGGCCTCTATGTCGGGCCGCTCTGGCTCGACCAATTGCTCTATCTGGCGATCGCGCTCGAACTCGTGATCACCGCGCTCGGCGTCGCCGACCGCTTCATGATCATGCGGCGCGAGCGCGACCGCGCGCAGGCGCTGGCGGGCGCGATGGAGGATGCCGCGCAGACCGACCCGCTGACGCGGCTCAGCAACCGCCGCGGGCTCGAAAATCTGCTCGCAACCGATACGCGGCGCTTCACCGCGGCGGCACTGATCGACATCGACCATTTCAAGTCGGTCAACGACCGCTATGGCCACCAGGTCGGCGACGCGGTGCTGTGCGCCGCCGCGGCGGGGCTGCGCGAAGGCCATGGCGGTATCGTCGCGCGCATCGGCGGCGAGGAATTTTTCCTGCTGATCGACCGCCCCGACGCCGCGGGCACCGCCGAGCGCTGCCGCCAGGCGATCGCGCGCCGCATCGCCGCCGACGTGCCGCAGATCCCGCATCCGGTGAGCGCCAGCGGCGGGCTGCTGATCTTCGAGGCGCGGACCGACGGCGCGGCGCTCGATTTCGACCGGCTGTTCGCCGAGACCGACCGGCTGCTCTACGCCGCCAAGCACAGCGGGCGCGATTGCATGGTCGCCGATCGCTGGCAGCAGCCCGAGCCGCCGGCCGCGGGCAGGGTGGGCGCGGCGGCCTAATCGTCGATCAGCGCGTCGTAACCGCGGTCGTTGAATTCGATCAGGCAGAAGCCGTTGCCGAAAGGGTCGGCGAACATCGCCTGCCGCCCATAGGGCAGGTCGAGCGGACCATCTTCTAGAATTGCGCCCGCCGCCAATGCGCGCGCGACCGCGGCGCCGAGATCGTCGACGGTGAAATCGGGATGCACCGGGGTCCAGTGCCGGCCGTAGTTTCGCGCGCCGCCGCCCGCGGGTCCGATGCTCGACCCGTCGGGTTTGACGATCAGATAGATGGGCACGCCGCCGCCGAGCAGTTCGACGATATCCGCGTCGAAACGCCGCGCGGCGGTGAGGCCGAGGCCTTGCGTGTAGAAAGCTTCGCCCGCGGCAAGGTCGGGCACGTCGATGTTGATCAGCAGACCCGGCATCGTGTCAGCCCGCGCCGGGCGCCAGCCGCGCGTCGCGCGGTCCCGACCAGTGGATGACCATCAGGCATTCGTCGCGGAGACAGGTGTCGGCATGCGCCTGTCCGCCGGGCTGGAACCAGTGGCCGCCGGGGCCGACGACGGGCGCCGCGGCTTCGCTGCCGCCCGCGTCCCAATGCTTCATCTCGCCGCGGATGACGGTCAGCCGATAGTCGGCGCTGTGGATGTGGAGCCGCCCGGGGCCGCGGCCGAAACGCATCAGCATAACCGAGGGGCCGGTCGCGGGGTCGCCCGACAGCAGCGCGATCGCGGGTCCGGCGGGATTGGCCGGGTTCACCGGCTCGAACTTGGCGTCGCCGAGCGGGGTGACGACCGACGCGCCCGCACCCCCATCCGACGCCGCGGCGAGGAGGGCGAGCGCGAGCAGCATCTTACCAGACGCCGGTGTTCGGCATCGACGACCACGGCTCCTGCGGCGGCAGATGGCCGTCCTGCAGCAGCTCGATGGAGATGCCGTCGGGCGAGCGGACGAAGGCCATATGTCCGTCGCGCGGCGGACGGTTGATCGTCACCCCGGCGTCCATCAGCCGCTGGCAGGTGTCGTAGATATCGTCGACGCGGTATGCCAGATGCCCGAAATTGCGCCCGCCGCCATAGGTTTCCGCCGCGCTACCGTCTTCGGGCGGCCAATTATAGGTCAGCTCGACCTCGGCGACGCCGGCCTGTCCGGGCGGGGCGAGGAAGATCAGCGTGAAACGGCCGGCTTCATTATCGAAGCGGCGCACTTCCTCGAGCCCGATCAGCTTGAAGAAATCGACGGTGGCTTGCGGATCCGTCACGCGGATCATGGTGTGGAGATATTTTGTCATGGCGCCAATCTAGGCGCGCAGCGACGTTTGTTCAAACGCCTCGAACAGGTTTACGAATTCATCGGGCACCGGCGCGGGCGCACCGCGCGCTTCGGCGACGTGGACGCTGACCTCCAGCCCCGTCGCGCGCAAATCTTCGGCGCCCTTGCCGTGCAGTTCGAACAGGAAGGTCATCGAGCTGCGGCCCACGCGCGAGCAGCGCACGCAAATGTCGATCTCCTCGTCGAGCAGGATCGGCACCTTATAATCCACCTCGGCGCGCGCGACGTGGAATTCGGGGCTCTCGCGCTCGGGCCAGCGGTCATAGACCCCCGCGGCGCGCCAATATTCGGTGATCCCGATGTCGAAATATTCGAGGTAGCGGCTGTTGAACACGACCGCCTGCGCGTCGATCTCGGCATAGCGGACGCGCTTGGTGAGGTGGAATTTGAAGTCGCTGCGCGGCATGGGAATCCTCGGATCTAGTCGGTAAGCCGCGCCACGCTGTCGATCAGCAGCGCGATGTCGGTGCCCCGCGACAGCCGGTGGTCGCCGCCCTTGACCAGCGTCACCTGGACATCGTCGCTGGCGAGCGCTGCGGCGAGGCCCAGGCTGATGTCGGGCGGGACGTCGCCGTCCTCCTGCCCATGCAGCAGCCGCACCGGGCAGGCGAGCGGGATGGGCGCTTCGAGCAGGCGGTTCGCTTCGCCCGACTGCCAGAAGGCGCGCGTCGTGACATAGGGCTGGTCGCTGTACGGCGTGTCTTCGCGCAGTTCGCCCTCGGCGAGGATGATCGCCTTCTCCTCGGGCGTGAAACCCCAGTCCGTGAAATCGGGCGCCGCGGCGATGCCGATGAGCCCCGCGACGCGGCCGGGCCCGTCGCGCTGGACGAGAGCGAGCGCGGTGAGCAGCATCAGCCAGCCGCCCATCGACGATCCGACGATCACGACCGGGCCCTCGATGCGGGCATCGATCAGGTCGAGGACGTCGCCGCGCCAGTCGAGCAAAGTCTGCTCGGCAAACAATCCGTCCGACAGCCCGCATCCGGCATAGTCGAGCAGCAGGCACGCGCGGCCCTCGCTCGCGGCCCAGTCGAACAGCGCGGTCGCCTTGCCCCCCGCCATGTCGGACATATAGCCGGGCAGGAAGACGATCGTCGGGCCGGTCCCCGCGACATGGCGATGGGCGAGCCGCGGGCGGGCTTTGCGTTCGAGATACTCGACTGCGTCGCTCACGCCGCTCAGATCACCCAGTCGATGGTGCTCATCTGCATCACCGCCTGCCCCTTGGCGCGGCGCTGTTCGACCATGATCTTGTTGAGCCGCGCGATGGTGTCGCTGCCGGTGGTGATGCACCAGCCGGGGACCACCGCATGCGCCAGCGCGCACATCCCGCCCCAGATCATCGTCACGCCGAATTTCGACGCGACGCCGAAATGTTCGATGTAATTTTCGTCGACGCTCTTGGGGTGGTCGACGAACAGGCGCTTGAACATGGGGGATGCTCCTTTCCGGCTGCCGCCGCCCTAGCGGGGCGGGGGCGGGGGAGCAAGGTTGCCGGTCAATCGCGCAGGAAAATCTCTTCGATGGACATCGCGAACAGGTCGGCGATGCGAAAGGCGAGCGGGAGCGACGGGTCGTATTTGCCGGTCTCGATCGCGTTGACCGACTGGCGCGACACTTCGAGCCGTTCGGCGAGGTCCTGCTGGCTCCAGTCTCGCTCGGCACGCAGGACCTTCAGGCGGTTTCTCACGACCCCTCCGCGCGCCGCTCGGCCGCCGCCATGATCATCTGACCAATCCCCAGCCCGATCGCCCAGACCGGCACCACCCACCAGGCGGGCACATGCGGCGCGACGCCGAAGGTTTCGAGAAAACCCCAAAGGGTCCCGACGAGGAGGACCAGCGCGAGGCCGACCAGCGCGGCGCTGGTCTGGCGATAGCGCAGATATTCATCCTCTTCCTCGACGACGTAACGCGCCAGCGTCCACACGAAGAAGACCATCGGCACCGAGGGCAGGAGCGCGATCGCCCATAACAGCGCGCCTTGCGGATCGAGATAGTTGCGAACGGTCATCGCGGTCCCCAGGCACAGGACATAGCCGACCGACCAGATCAGCATGCGCCGGTTGTACCGCCGCGTCGCGGGCGACAGCGCGCCGGCCGCGGCTTGCCGGTTGTTCGCTGCTTTCGTCATCGGGACGAGCAGCAGCGCTGCCGCCGCGACGAAGGGGAGCGAACGCCAGCCGCCCAGCACGCCGCGATGCTCGAAATAGGCGATGGCACACAGCGCCAGCGCAAAGGCCGCCGCCCACAAGCCCGGCTGGCGGCCCGCGAAGCCCGTTTCGGTTTTTGCAGCCTGCTCGGCCATGTCAAACTTCCTTATCCGATAGACAAGGGAGCTTTACATCGGCTTCTATACAAAGTCAAGTGACATTGACATAATGACAAGGATGCTATCGGGAGTGTCGCTTAGCCTTTATGGCTCAACCGCCAGTTGGCGAGATGCGCTGCCGCGAGGCCGAGCGCGCCGAGCGTGGTCAGCAATGTGTCGGCGGACGCGTTCGCGGTCGCGATCCATCCTTCATGCGCGACGAGCCCCGCTGCGAGCAAAACCAGCCCGATCACCGCGACCACCCCCGGCGCCGACCGTTGGTGCCGCGCCCAGCCGCCGCGCATCGCGACGAATGCCGCGGGCAGCGCGAGCGTCAGGATCGCGGCATGCGTCCATTCGGGCAGCGCGATCCAATGGCCGAGCGCGGGGGCGAGCAGGAGCAGCATCGGCAGCGCGAGGCAGTGGAGCAGGCAGGTCGCCGACAGCGCCAGGCCGGCAAGGTCGGCGAGGCGCGGGTGCGCGGCGGGGAGGGGCATGGAGGAACTTTCGCAAGGCAGTTGGTCCGCCCAGATAATGATACATTGTATCATTGCAAGCGCTATTGCCGCCGCCGTTGCGAATCCGCCCCTTGCCGCCCATATCGCATGCTGGCAAAGGGGCGCTCTTTACCCCGCCAGAAAGGCCGATTTTTCCAATGTCCCAGATGATCCGCGTCACCCTTCCCGATGGCTCTGCCCGTGAAGTCGCGCGCGGGACTACCCCGGCCCAGATCGCGGCCGACATCGGACCCGGCCTCGCCAAGGCCGCGCTCGCCGCGAAGATCGACGGCGAGCTGCGCGACATCATGCGTCCGCTTGAGGAAGACACGAACCTCGCGCTGGTGACCAGCCGCGACGAGACCGACGCGCTCGAACTCGTCCGCCACGACTTTGCGCATGTGCTGGCGGAGGCGGTGCAGAACCTGTTTCCGGGCACGCAGATCACTTTCGGCCCCTCGACGAACGACGGTTTCTATTACGACTTCGCGCCGACCGCCGACCATGGCCCGTTCCGCGACGAGGAATTGCCGCTGATCGAAGAAGAGATGCGCAAGATCATCGCCGCCGACCTGCCGCTCACGCGCGAAGTGTGGGAGCGCGATGCGCTGATCGCCAAGTGGCAGGCAGATGGCGAGAGCTTCAAGGCCGAATGGGCGCATGAACTGCCCGAGGGCGAGGAACTCACGGTTTACCGCAGCGGTGACGGCTGGATGGATATGTGCCGCGGGCCGCATCTGGCATCGACGGGCAAGCTCGATCCCGCCGCGTTCAAGCTGACGCGCGTCTCGGGCGCCTATTGGCGCGGCGACCAGAAAAATGCCCAGCTCAGCCGCATCTATGGCACCGGCTGGCTCAACAAGAAGCAGCTCGCCGAACATCTCGTCCGGCTCGAGGAAGCGGCCAAGCGCGACCATCGCAAGATCGGCCGCGAGATGGACCTGTTCCACCTGCAGGAAGAAGCGCATGGCAGCGTCTTCTGGCATCCCAAGGGCTATCGCATCTACCGCGAGCTCGAGGCCTATATGCGCCGCGCGATCGACGGCGCCGCCTATCAGGAGGTCAAGACCCCGCAAGTTATGGATGCGAAACAGTGGGAGCAGTCGGGCCACTGGGGCAAATATCGCGAGAATATGTTCGTCATTCCCGACGAGGTGCCGAACATCGAAGACGAAGGCCCGCTGGTCTCCGACGGCGCCGAGTGGATGGCGCTCAAGCCGATGAACTGCCCCGCGCATGTCCTGATCTTCCGCCAGGGCATGAAGTCGTATCGCGACCTGCCGCTGCGCATGGCCGAAATGGGCTGCTGCCACCGCAACGAGCCGCATGGCGCGCTGCACGGCATCATGCGCGTGCGCCAGTTCACGCAGGACGATGGCCATATCTTCTGCCGCGAGGACCAGATCGTCGAGGAAGTGCGGTCTTTCTGCGAACTGCTCGACCGCGTGTACAAGCAGCTCGGTTTCGAAAAATATGCGGTCAAGCTCGCGCTGCGCCCCGAGATGCGCTTCGGCACCGAGGAGATGTGGGACAAGGCCGAGGCGGAGCTGCGCGAAGCGGTCGAACGCGCCGGCATGGCGACCGAAGATTATGGCTGGGAAGAATTGCCGGGCGAGGGCGCCTTTTACGCGCCGAAGTTGGAATTCCACCTGACCGATGCGATCGGCCGCACCTGGCAGTGCGGGACGATCCAGTCCGACCGCGTCATGCCCGAACGACTCGATGCGGCTTATGTGGGCGAGGATGGCGAAAAGCACCGCCCGGTGATGCTCCACCGCGCGATCCTCGGCACCTATGAGCGCTTCATCGGCATCCTGATCGAGCATTTCGCCGGCCGCTTCCCGACCTGGCTCGCGCCGGTGCAGGCGGTGGTCGCGACGATCGTCAGCGACGCCGACGATTATGCGAAGGACGCGCTCGCGCAGCTCACCGCCGCGGGCATCCGCGCCGAAAGCGACCTTCGCAACGAGAAGATCAACTACAAGGTCCGCGAGCACAGCCTGCAGAAGGTCCCGTACCTGCTCGTCGTCGGCAAGCGCGAGGCCGAGGAAGGCAGTGTCGCGATCCGTACCCTCGGCCAGGACGGCCAGCGGATCATGCCGCTCGCCGAGGCGATTGCGATGCTCAAGGGCGAGGCGACCCCGCCCGACCTGCGCGGTTGAGCGCGGCCGCGGACAAGCCGCGCCGCCGGTGGCGGCGCTGGCTGTTACTGCTCATCCTCTTGGGTGTCGCGCTCGTCGGTAAGGGGCTGTGGAACGCCGGCGCCGATCCGGTCATCCGAACCGCGAGCGTCGAGCTCGCCGACTGGCCGGCGGGCGCGCCGCCGATGCGTGTGCTGCTCGTCTCCGACACGCATGTCGCGGGCCCCGACATGCCGCCCGAGCGGCTCGCCGCGCTGATGCGCCGTTTCAACAAGCTCAAACCCGACCTGATCCTGCTCGCGGGCGATTTTCACAGCGGCAAGACGCTGGCGACGCGCCATTATTCGGCCGCCGAACTCACCGCCCCCTTTGCCGAGGCGAAGGCCACCTATGGCGTGATCGCGGTGCTCGGCAATCACGATTACTGGTTTCAGCCCGAGCCGATCGCCAAGGGCATGAAGGCGGCGGGGGTGACCGTGCTGCGCAACCAGGCGGTGCGGCGCGGGCCGCTGATCGTCGGCGGGGTCGATGACGAGGTTACCAACCACGACAATCTGAAACGCACCTATGCCGCGATGGACGCGCTCGGCCCCGGGCCGCGCATCCTGACGACGCACAGCCCCGACATCGTCCCCGACCTGCCCGCACCCGTCGATGCGGTGTTCGCGGGCCACACCCATTGCGGCCAGATCGCGCTGCCTTTCGTCGGCGCGCTCAGCTATGCCTCAGCCTATGGCGACCGCTTCGCCTGCGGCGACATGACCGACGGGATGCAGCGGCTGTTCGTCGGCGCCGGGCTCGGCACCAGCATCCTGCCGCTGCGCTACGGCGTGCCGCCCGATGTGTGGCTGGTGACGCTGGGGCCGAGGTCCGCCACGCCATGACCGGCACCTGGCATGCGGTCGGGCTGCCGCCTTTGCTCTTTGCCATCGCCGCGGCGATGACCTTTGGCGCCGCGCTGGTGCGCGGGCTTACCGGGTTCGGCATGGCGATCATCCTCGTGCCCTTGCTCGGCATGATCGTCGCGCCGGGCGAGGCGGTGGTGCTGGGTATCATCCTTCAGCTGCTGATCGGACCCGTCGGGTTTCGGCGCATCGCCGCTGATGCTGATCGGCAAAGCGCGGGGCCGGTCGCGCTGCTCGCGATGCTCGCGACGCCGCTCGGCATGGTCGCCCTGAAGGCGGTGACGCCCGACGTCGCGCGCCTGCTGATCGCGGCGGTGGCGATTGGCGCCTTTCTCATTCTCTTCCTGCCGCAACACCCCGATGGCCATCGGCCGGGGCGCCTCGCGGTTGCTCTCACCGGCCTGTGGTCGGGCATCCTGACCGGCTTCGCCGCGATGCCGGGGCCGCCGGTCGTGCCTTTCTATCTCCGCCAGCGCATCGCCCCGGCGGTCGCGCGCGCGTCGATGATGCTGATCTTCTTCGCGACCGCGATCGCTGGGACGCTCGCGTCGCTGTGGCTCGGCCTTGCAACGCACAAGCTGTTCCTGCTGTCGCTGCTGCTCTTCGTGCCGATGTGGCTCGGCGACCATCTCGGCACCCGCGCCTTCGGGCGGGTGCCCGATCCGGTCTGGCGCAGCATCGTCGCGGTAGTGCTCGGGCTGGCGGGCTTGTCGGCGGTGGCTCGGCTCCTCAACTGATCCCACCCCGTTTGTCCCGAGCGAAGTCGAGGGACGCAACTGCCGGCGCTAGCGTGTCTCGACTTCGCTCGACACGAGCGGGAAGGGGGTCGCTACAGGCTCCGGAGCGCGCTTGCCGGCCGCACCGACAGCAGCGGCCAGCTTCCGGCGATCCCGATCAGGAATGCCAGCCCCGCGCCGCCGAGCAGGGTCATGCCGACGACGAACGGGTCGGGCGCAAAGCTGAAGTCGAAAATCTGCGTCACCACATACCAGCCCGCACCGAGCCCCAGCCCGAGCGCCAGCGCGGCGAGGATCAGTGCGAGCACCGCATATTCCAGCCCCTGCGCGCCGAGAATCTGCCCGCGCGTCGCGCCGAGCAGCTTCAGGATCACGCTGTCGTAGACGCGCCGCTCGCGGCTCGCCGCGATCGCGCCGATCAGCACCGCGATGCCGGCGAGGATCGCGATACTCGCCGCCGCGGCGATCGCCTGGCTCATCTGGGTCAGCAAGGTCGTGACCTGGCCGATCACGTCGCGCACCGCGATCAGCGAGGCCGAAGGGAAGGCGCGCGGGATGCTGCGCGCCAGTTCGGCTTCGGCCGCCGGCGGCACTGCGACCGTCGCGACCATATTATGCGGCGCGGCGTCGAAGCTGCCCGGCGAGAAAACGAGCACATAGTTCAGCCCGAAATTGTCCCATTCGACGGTGCGGAAGGAGGCGACCTTGCCCTGTACCTCGACCCCCAGCACATTGACGGACAGCGTGTCGCCGATCTTGAGGCCCAGCGTCGTCGCGACCTCCTGCTCGACGCTGACCAAGGGCGGGCCTTTGTAATCGGCCGCCCACCACTGGCCCGCGGTCAGCGCGCTGCCATTGGGCAGTGTAGGGCTATAGGTCAGCCCGCGGTCGCCGCGCAGCACCCATGCGCCCTCGGGCAATTGTTCGAGCTCGTCGACGCGCTGGCCCGCATATTCGGTGACGCTGCCGCGCAGCGCCGGGATTAGGTTGATGTCGGCATCGGGCGCGGCCTGGGTGATCATCGACCGGAACTGGCCAGCCCCGTCGCGCGGGATGTCGAGCACGAAAAAGCTCGGTGCACGCTGCGGCACGGTGCGCGATATTTCGGCGGTGATGCTCGTCTGGATCGCGGCGAGCGTCACGAACAGCGTGAGGCCCAGACCCAGCGCCACCACCAGCGCGCCCGTCGCCGCACCCGGCCGGTGCAGATTCGCGACCGCGAGGCGCAGCAGCGGCTGTTTGGGCCGCGGAACGAGGCTCGCGCCGATGCGCACAAGCCAGCCGATGCCGACGAGCAGCAGCAGCAGTCCCGCCGCCGCGCCGACGAAGCCGAGCGCGAACCAAGGCTCACGCGCGGTGCCGACCGCCAGCGCCACGATCGCCGCCAGCGCCGCGCCGACCGCGAGGATCGTGCGAGTCTCAGGCCGCCCCGCACCGTCGATCGTCGCCCGGAAAAGCCCCGCTGCGGGCACGCGCCGCGTCGCCGCGAGCGGGGGCAGGGCAAAGGCGATGGCGATGAGCAGGCCGTACGCCGCGCTGATCGCCAGCGGCAGCGGATAGATGGCGACGCCGGGCTTCACCGGCAGCACGTCGCCCGCGATCGCCGAAATCGCCGCGGGCGCGAGCGCGCCGACGACGAGTCCCGCAAAGATCGATACCGCCGCGACCGCGAGGATCTGCAAGCCATAGATGCGCATCACCGTACCGCTGTCGGCGCCCAGCACCTTCAGTGTCGCCAGCCCCGGCCGCTTGCCCGCGAGGTAACTCGCGACGCCGTTGCCGACCCCGATCCCCGCGATCACCAGCGCGGCGAGCCCGACGAGCGACAGGAATTGCCCCATTCGCTCGATGAAGCGCCGCGTCCCCGGCGCGCCGTTGCTGCGGTCGGTGATCTCCCACCCCGCCTCGGGGAATTTTTCGGTCAGCGCTTTGCCGACTGTTTCGGGATTGGCGCTATCGGGAAGGCGGACGCGATATTTGCTCTCGTAGAGGCTGCCAGGCTGGATCAGCTTCGTCGCTTCGAGATCGCCGAGCCCGATGATCGCCACCGGGCCCAGCGTGAAACCTTCGCCCAAGCGGTCGGGCTCCTCGGCGATAATGCCGTCGATAAGAAAGTTCTTGTCGCCAAACTTGACCTGCTCGCCGACCTTGAGCTGGAGCCGCGAGGCGAGGTCGGCGCCGATCCAGATCGCCCCCGCAGGCGGCGGACCGCGCCGCACGCCGCTCTCGAGCCGCATCGTGCCGTAGAGCGGATAGGCGCCGTCGACCGCCTTGAGCTCGGACAGCAGCGCCTCGCCATCGGGATCGTTCGCCATTGCGCGCATCCGCACCGTCGCCGATGCCTGACCGAACTCGCGAAACGCCGCCATCTCGGCGTCGCTCGCCTGCCGCTGCGGCAGGGCGAATTCGATATCGCCGCCGAGGATCGTCTGCCCGCGCACCTCGAGTTCCGACGTGATGCCGCGCGTCAGGCTGCCGATCGCCGCTAGCGTCGCAACGCCGAGGAACAGGCATACCGCGAGCAATCTCAGCCCGCGGATCCGCGTCGCGAGGTCGCGCCTTGCGATGCGCCAGAGGGCGGCGAGGGGCAACATCAGCGCGGCGTCCTGCCGGCGCGTTCCTCGTCGATCCGTCCGTCGTGCATCACCAGCACCCGGTCGCAATGCTCGGCGAGCTCGGGGTCGTGGGTGATGACCAGCAGGGTCGCGCCCAGCGCCTTGCCGCGCGAAAAGAGCAGGTCGACGATCGCATGTCCCGTCGCGGTGTCGAGATTGCCCGTGGGCTCGTCGGCGAACAGGATCGCGGGCTCGCCGGCCATCGCGCGCGCGATCGCGACGCGCTGCTGCTCGCCGCCCGACAGCTGCGCGGGATAATGGGTGAGGCGGTGACCGAGGCCGACGGCTTCCAGCTCGGCGGCGGCGCGTCCGAAGGGATCGGCATGGCCCGCCAGTTCGAGCGGCACCGCGACATTCTCCAGCGCGGTCATCGTCGGCAGCAGGTGGAAGGCCTGCAGCACGATGCCGATCCGCCCGCGCCGCGCGCGCGCGAGGCCATCCTCGTCGAGCGTCGTGAAGTCGGTTCCCGCGACATGGATCGTGCCGCCGCTCGCGCGTTCGAGCCCTGCGAGCACCGCCATCAGCGAGCTTTTGCCCGACCCCGACGGCCCGAGCAGCGCCACCGATTCCCCCGCGGCGACGCTGAGGTCGATGCCGCGCAAAATTTCGACGGGGGCCTTGTCGGTGCCCAGCGTGAGCGTCACATTATGGGCGGCGATCGCGGCGTCAGCCGACGGTCGGGAGAGCATGGTCAAGAAGGGACCCTTTGGAATGATCAAGGCCGGATGGCGCTCGTTATTGGTATATGGTTGCGTCGCTGCGCTTTGCCAACCGCTCGCGGCGTGCGGATCGGCGGAAAATGGCGCGGCTTCGACGAAGGAGGGTCCCGCTTCGACCAAGACCGCCGCGGTCCCCGCCGATGCGCCGCTGGTGATCGCTTTCGGCGACAGCCTCTATGCCGGCTACCAGCTCGGCCCGAAGGAAGGCCTCGCGCCGCAATTGCAGGCCGTGCTCGCTGCCGATGGCGTCGTCGCGCGGGTGCAGAATGCGGGCGTCTCGGGCGATACCACCGCGGCGGGGCGCCAGCGCCTCAGCTTCGTGCTCGACAATGCCAAGGTAAAGCCCGCGGTCGTGCTGCTCGGGCTCGGCGGCAACGACATGCTGCGCGGCATCGACGCCGCGCAGACCCGCGCCAATCTCGACGCGATGCTCGCCGAACTCAAGAAGCGCGAGATCCCGGTCGTCCTTACCGGCATGATGGCTTCGCCGAACATGGGCCCCGACTATGCTGCGAAGTTCAACCCCATCTACCCCGAACTTGCCGCCAAATATGACGCGAGCCTCTATCCCTTCATCCTCGACAATGTGGTGACGAACAAGGCGCTGATGCTCGGCGACAATGTCCATCCCAATGCGAAGGGGGTGGCGGTCATGGCCGAAGCGCTGGCGCCGCTGGTCGAGGAAGAATTGCCGGGCGCGGACTAACCCGCGAGCTTCTCCGCGCGCACGCGCCAGGTCGCGGCGAGCGCATCCATGTTCGCGAGGTCGCGCAGCGCCGCGGGCTCGCGCTTGCCCGCGCCGCCGATCAGCAGGGCGAACACCCGCTCGACGCTCCATTCGGGCTGCGGCCGCTTGACCAGTTCGAGGCTGTCGCCTGCTGCCGCCGCGCCCTCCTCGACCACACGGTAATACCAGCCGCTGCGCCGCGTCGTGACGACCGTGGCGGGTACGGTCGCAACCCCGAATCGGTGCCCCAGTTTCCAACACGGTTGGCGCCCTTGGCTGATCTCGACCAGCGCGCTGCCGAGGCGATAGCGGTCGCCGATGCACGCCTCGGTCTCAAGCAGCCCTTCGGTCGACACATTCTCCCCGAACGCGCCGGGCGTCTCCAGCAGCGCGTGGCCGCCGAGCTTCTCGGCCCACCAGCGATAATGGTCGCGCGGATAATGGTGGATCGCCTTGTCGGTGCCGCCATGCACGCTGAGGTCGGCCTGCTCGTCGCCCGCGATGCCGAGGAAACCGACGCGCTGCGGTCCGGCGACGGGGGTCTTGGCGATGGCGCTGGTCTCGTCGCCGCGAAAATGGCGGGCCTTGCCGGTCAGGATGGCGTCGATAGGGATGGGCATGGGATGCGGTTTAGCCATTTGGGGGCCGTGCGGGAAGCGTCTGCTTTGGGGTGGAGAGCGGACGTCGCCGATCCTCCCCCGCAGGGGGAGGGGGACCACCCGAAGGGTGGTGGAGGGGTACGTGCAGTCGAGCGCGGTGCATGATCTCTCGTACCCCTCCACCATGCTTCGCATGGTCCCCCTCCCCGTTCCGGGGAGGATCGGCTTTGGCAGCAAACGCCCGAAGTCCGCCGCCGCCGCCCAAACGAAAAAGGGCGACCCTTTCAGGCCGCCCTTTCCCTTTACCGTCAGGCCTTCAAATCAGAAGGCGAAGCCGAGACCGGCAACCGCGGTGTTGATGTCGGTGCCGTTCAGCAGGAAGCGGCGGTACTCCACCTTCCCGTAAACGTTCGAACCGAACTTGTGCTGATAACCGGCGCCGATGTGCGCGGCGTCGCCGTCGTTGAAGCTGTAACCGGCGGCGGCATAGAGCTTGCCCTGCTCGCCGATCTTGGCGCCGACGCGGCCGGTCAGGCCGAACACGACGTCCGTGCCACCGACGAGAATCTTGTCGGCCGAAGCTTCGACGCCGGCAAAGGCGCTCGAACCCAGGTCGAAATCATAACCAGCGGCGACACCGGCCACGGCTTCTTCGCTACCACCGGCCCAGGCGATACCGCCGCGGGCTTCGATACGGCCTTCGCCGCCTTCGGCAGCGAACGACGGGGTGGCAACGACGGCCGAGAGGAGAGCGGCTGCAACTGCGAACTTCTTCATTTTCTTTTCCTTTGCTTTGCGGGATCACTTCTTTTTGTCGATCGCGACCCGGGGCCTAAATGGCGTTCGAAGCTGTCGCGTCAATGAATGGACCCTTCAAAATGTGACAATTTTCTTACCTGTGTTGTTTTTGCAACACACGGCGCCGCAGGCGCGACGAGGGGCGGGGCGTGGCTGGGCGTCCCGAACGATCAATATCGGTGGAGAGGATTGCGGCGCGTGCGCCCGTCAGCCGAGCGCCGCCTGCTTTTCCTCGGCGATGCGGTCGAGTTCGGCGCGGGTCGGCTTCGTCGCGGCGCTTTTCAGCTGCCCGCACGCCGCCATGATGTCGCGCCCGCGCGGGGTGCGCACCGGCGCCGAGATGCCCGCCTTGAAGATGAGGTTGCTGAAAGCCTTGACGCGTTCGGGCGTCGAACATTCGTAAGGCGCGCCGGGCCAGGGGTTGAAGGGGATGAGGTTCACCTTTGCGGGCAGCTTATATTGCTTGATCAGCCGGACGAGTTCGCGCGCATCGTCGTCGCTGTCGTTCTTGTCCTTCAGCATCACATATTCGAAGGTGATGCGCCGCGCATTGTTCGCGCCCGGATAGTCGGCGCACGCCTGCAGCAATTCCTCGATGCCGTATTTGCGGTTGAGCGGCACGATCTCGTCGCGGATTTCCTTGCTGACCGCGTGGAGCGACACGGCAAGGTTTACGCCGATCTCCTCGCCCGCGCGCGCCATCATCGGCACCACGCCGCTGGTCGACAGGGTGATGCGGCGCTTCGACAGCGCCAGCCCGTCGCCGTCCATCACGATCTTGAGCGCGCCCTTGACCTCGTCGAAATTATAGAGCGGCTCGCCCATGCCCATCATCACGATGTTGGTGAGCATCCGGCCGTCGGCGGTATAGTGCCCGACCGCATCGTCGTCGGCATCCTCGTCCTCGGGATCGGCGCCGAAGCCAGCCATCGTGCCCTTCGGCCATTCGCCGAGCGCGTCGCGCGCCAGCAGCACCTGTCCGACGATCTCGCCCGCACCCAAGTTGCGGACGAGGCGCATCGTGCCGGTGTGACAGAAACGGCAGTTCAGCGTGCAGCCGACCTGGCTCGACACGCACAGCGTTCCCCGATCGGCGTCGGGGATGAACACCATCTCATATTCCTGGCCGTCGGCGGCGGCGAGCAGCCATTTGCGCGTGCCGTCGCTCGACACCTGCGCCTCGCGCACGGTGGGGCGGCCGATGATGAACCGGTCGGTCAGCCAGGGGCGCATCGTCTTGGCGATGTCGGTCATCGCCTCGAAATCGGTGACCCCGCGGTGATAGATCCAGTGCCAGATCTGCTTGGCGCGCAGCTTCGCCGCCTTGGCGTCGAGCCCGGCCTCGACGAGCACGCCGCCGATGGCTTCGCGGGTCAGCCCGACCAGGTCGATGCGGTTGCCCCCGCGCAAGGGAACGGTGCCCGTGGTAACGGGGTCGATATGGCCGGGGATCTGCATGATGCGCGGCCATATAGGGGGGAAGGGCGACTTGTTCAATCTATGCTCATCCCCTCCCGCCTGCGGGAGGGGAGAGAAAGGTCAGTGCGCCCGCGCCTCGCCCAGCGCTTCGCCGAAGGGTTCGGCGCAGCCCACGGCTTCCTCGGGCGGCACGCCCGCGCATTTGGGGAAGATCGCGTCGAGGCGGCGCTTCAGCGTGTCGTCGAAGGTCGGCTGGTTCGAGATTCGCGCGTTGCACACGGTGAGTTCCGACCGGATCGCACCCTTGATCCGCTCGAGCCCGTCGGGGGTCAGGATACCCGCGTTGAGCAATTCCTCGCACAGCTGGATCAGCCCGACGGTGGTGGCATGCGCGCGCAGGCCGATGAAATCGAGCGTCCGGTGCCGCTCGCGGGCTTCCGCATCACAGCGGCTTGTACCAGTCATTCCGGCATCTCCCTCTCCGTTGCCGTTTGCGACCGCACGGCGCGCTTGAGGGCGTCTGTCCGTATCGTTCGGGAGGGATCATGCGCTGAGTCGGGGCCATCGGCAAGCGCTTATGTAACTAAGTGTCTCCACGCGGGCCGCGAACGCAATTTCCCCTCCCGCAAGCGGGAGGGGCAGCGAGACTTGCGAACTTGTCCGCTAGTCGCAGCGGGGTGGGCATCGCAGCGGCCGGTGCTCGCCACGCTCGCGCCCACCCCCCGACCCCCTCCCGCTTGCGGGAGGGGGAATCCATCACAGCGACTTCAGCATCGCCAGCACCTGCGGCACATTGCCGTTCGCCTCGGCATTGCGGAGCGGCAGGACATTCTGCACCAGGATCTCCTCGGGCGTCGGCTGCTGCGCGAACAGGGTCATCACCTCGTCGGCGAAGTCGCCCAGCGGCATATAGCCCTCGCGTGTCGACTGGCCGGGGGTCAGGTCGGTGCGCACCGCGGGCGGCGCCAGCTCGATCACCTCGACCTTGCCCGCGAGCTGGATTCGCAGCGCAACCGAATAGCTGTGCATCGCCGCCTTGGTCGCCGAATAGGTCGGCGCCCCCGGCAGCGGCACAAAGGCGAGGCCCGAGGTGACGTTGACGATCGCCGCGCCCTCCTGCGCCGCCAGATGGTCGACCAGCGCGTCGATCAGCCGAATCGGGCCGAGGATATTGGTCACGACCGTCGCCTCGGCATGATCGAGGTCGCGCTTCGCGCTGGCATCCTCGGTCGCCATGATGCCTGCATTATTCACCAGCACATTGAGATCGGGATAGCGCGCGACGATGTCCTTGGCAAAGGCTGTGATCGCATCGGCGTCGGTGACGTCGAGCGCCACGGCCGTCATATTCGCGCGTCCCGCGATCGCGGCGTCGAGCTTCGCGGCGTTGCGCCCGGTGACGATTACGCGGTTGCCCGCGTCGTGCCAGCGCAGCGCCAGCGCCAGTCCGATGCCCGAGCCGCCGCCGGTGACGAGAATGGTGTTGCCTGTGGTCTTCATGGTCGTTCCTCCATTGGGGGTGGTGAGACCGTCGAGATATCGCTATACTCTCCAAAAGGAAGTAGGCACCCGAAAGTGCTGTACTTACCGCAAAGAGAGATTTGGATTTTCAGCGATGCACAGCCCCGAAAAAATTTCCTACGATCCCGATGCGCCCGGCGACCCGCGCGTCGAGGCGCTGGTCAACGAACTCATCGGCCGAGTCGCCGACAAATGGACATTGCTGCTTTTGGAGGCGCTGGAGGAGTATGGCGAGAGCCGTTTCACACGGCTGGCGCAGCTCGTGCCGGGGATCAGCCAGAAGATGCTGACGCAGACACTGCGTGCGATGGAGCGCGACGGGCTGGTCCACCGCACCGTGCATCCGGTGATTCCGCCCAAGGTCGAATATCGGCTGACCGGGCTGGGGCACAGCCTCGGCGAGGCCTTTTGCGGGGTCTGGCAATGGGCCGAGGCGCATCTGTGCGAAGTCGAGGAAGCGCGCGCCGAATTCGACGGCCGTGGCTGACGGCAAAAGGCCGTGTTTCCCCGCCGGGGCGGGGAAACACGGAATCGCCTGGAGTGCCTTCAGGCTTTGGTGGATTATTTCGCGAGCGCGCTCACGCGGATCGGCTCGGCGCGCGCCGCGCTGGCGATGACCGCGTCGGCCTGCGCCGTCGCAAGCTGCCGCGTGTCGCGGCGGCACTGGCGCACGTCGTTGGTGCCCGCGAAGTCGAAGTTCGACACCGGGCCGCAGACTTCGACGACCGCGCGCCAGATGCGCCGGTCGAGCGCCTTCGCGCCCGCCTTGGTCGCGAGGTCGAGATCCTTGTGCTGGACCACCACGCTGGGATTGGCGGGGAGATTGGCGGGCGCGTCCTGGGCGAATACGGGCTGGCCGACCGAGGCGGTGGCGAGCGCGGCGAGGATCAGAAGCTTTTGCATCTTGTGTCTCCTTCGTCCGGCTGAAGAGGAGGGGAGGAAGCCGGTAGGCGACAGATAGGCTGCACGCGAACGCCACGGGAGCAACGATGTTGCCGGACTATTCTGCAAAATTGCAGAATGGCGCAGGGGCGATTATGGCGCACAAGACGCCATGTACGACTGGAACGACCTCAAGGCCTTTCTCGCGGTCGCCGAGACCGGCAGCACGCTGGCGGCGGCGCAGGCGCTGCGCGTCAGCCAGACCACCGTCGCGCGCCGAATCGCCGCACTGGAGGAAGCGACCGGGCTCAATCTGTTCGAGCGGCGCCAGGCGGGCTATGCGCTGACCCCGGTGGGCGAGGCGATGATGGCGAGCGCGCTCGCGGTGCGCGACGCCGCCGACCGCTTCGGCGACGCCGCGGGCGCCAAGTCGCGCGATGCCGGCGGCACGGTGAGCCTGACGACGATGGAAATCTTCGCGGTGACGATCCTGCCGCCGATCCTCCGCGACCTGCGCGCCGAGCATCCCGGTATCCACATCCATCTCGAGACGACCGACGAGCCGCGCGACCTCGCGTCGGGTGCCGCCGACATCGCGATCCGCAGCACCAAGCAGCCGTCGGGCGGCGGGCTCGTCGGGCGGCGCATCGCCGACAATCCCTGGACCGTCTATTGCAGCCGCGACTATGCCGACCGCCACGGCATCCCGCACACGCGCGAGGAACTGGCGGCGCACCCGTTCATCGGCGGCGGCGGCTATGTCTGGGAACCCTATCAGGCGTGGCTGCGGCGGCATGGCCTGGAGAATTCGGTCGTCATGCAATATGACAGCGCTTCGGGCCTGCTCGCGGGCGTGCGGTCGGGCATGGGGCTCAGCGTCCTGCCGGCCTTTCTCGCCGACCGCGAGCCCAGCCTCGTCCGCTGTATTCCGGCGATGAGCGAGGACACAACCGGGCTGTGGCTGTTGACCCACGAACGGCTCCGGCATGTGCCGCGCGTGCGGCTGGTGCTCGACTTCCTCGCTGCCGCGCTGACGCGGCTGGCGCGGAGCTAGGCGGCGCCGCTCAATCCAGGCGATGATTGCCGTCGAGCGAGTCGGCCAGCGCCTTCACCAGCGCGGCTTCCTCCGGCCCCAGTGCGGCAAACCTCTTGTAGAGCCGTGGGTGGTGAAGCGCGAGGCCATAGCCGGCGAACCGGCCGAAACTGGGGCAATCCCTGGGGAGCGACTCGCGGTCGAGATCGGGCCCGGCGCGCCACTCGCCGGCGAGAATACGGCTGTTGACGATGTCGAACAACGCCGGGCCGGTCGCGGCAAACTCGTCTTCGGGCAACGCCGCGAGCATCATCGCGGCGTCGCGGACACGATAATATTTGCCGCCCGCGCGCGCCGCCTTCAGCCAGGTGACCAGCCTTTGCCCGTCGCCGGGACGGAACAGCCTTGGCGTGTCGCACATCCGCTGAAAGATGTTGCCATCGTTCGGCTCCAGCGGCGCCTCGGCGACGTTGCGCCAGAAGGCCGCGATGCGTTCGCGCTCGTCCGCCGCCGCTGCGGCCAGGCTCGCCGCGAGCAGCCCGCTTTCGCCATCGGCTCCGAACAGCGTCGTATCGTCGTTGCGCCCGCCATCCTCCGCCCGCGCGGTGAACAGCCGTGGCAGCATATGATAGTCGTTGCTCCACTCCGGCCCCAGCCGCACCGTCTTGTCGGGCGCAAAGCCGATATGCCATTCGCTCTTGCCGCCGAAGATCGCGGTCCAGTGAAAGACGGTGAAGATCGGTACGGGCGCGACGATATGCGCATGGCCCCAGACCACCACGCGCTCGCCCGCGCCATCGGTGAGGCTCAGCCGGTGCAGGTAGCCGCCCACCAACAGCGAGCGATAGCGCGCGATCGTCGCGGTCAGCCCCTCGACCGGCTCATCGTCGGCGGGGCGTTGCAGCACCGGCTTGGCGTCGGCACGCGGCAGGTGCCAGCCGGCGGGGCCGACATCCTTGCACGCCGCGCGCAACCGCGTCATGCCCTCTGCCGACAATCGGTGCAGCATCACTGGCTGCGCCGGGCGCTGGCCGCGCAACGGCGGGCCGGGCAACGACAGGACACGCGCGATATCGGCGCTGTCGATCAGGGTGCGCGCTTTCGACGCGGTATGCACTTCACCCGTCACGATCACCGTCGCGTCGCCGGGATCGACCGGCGACCAGCTGTCGGCCGCCGCCCGCAAGTCGGCCAGCTTCCTCTTGCCGCCGATCCGCTGCACCGCATAGAGCAGCACGAACCCCGCCGGCAGCGCCGCCCACCACGGCGCGACACGCCCCATCGCCACGTCGATCGTCAGCAGCAGCATCGACCCCGCGATCAGCACGCCCTGCGCCAGCGGCGCGCGGAACGCCATCATCCCCCAGGCGACGATCGGGATCGACATCGGGATGCCGAGCATCAGCGCGGCCACGAGGGGATGCCACCAGGCGAGGCCGCTCCCGGGCGCGGTCGCCGCCGACAGCGCCAGCCGCGTCACCCACAGGATCGGGCCGAGCAAAAAGGCGATACCGATCAGCGGGTGATAGGGGATCGGCATCGTAGCGATCGGGAAGATCCAGCGAAACCCCAATGTTCGCAAAACACCGCCGATCGCCATACCGCTCCGCCCCGCCATCTGAGGGGGAATAATAACCGCCTTTCCTTTCACTTGCGTTAGGGAAAGCGGGTTCGCAAAAAGCGCCTTCCCAAGGATTCACATGTGATCCAAGCTGGAGGATGAAGACTCGTCCAAGCCGTTGCGCCCGCGCGCTGCCGATCGCCGCCCTCAGGCGGCGCCTATGCGCCGAACCGCGATTCCAGTGTGACGTTGCGCAGTTTTGGGTGCTTTTTCGGCCGGGCCTCACCCCAGCCTTGCGCACCCCAATGCCGCCGCGTCGATCGCCGTCGCCGCCCCGCGCAGGCGGTAGGTATCGGCGATCGAGCCGCCGCTCGTGCTGGTGCTTTCGACGCTCATGCTCGGTGCCGACCGCATCGCGGCGACGATCGCCGCGTCCATCCGCGCGTCGCTGGCCCAGCCGTGCGCGCCGTTGCCCGTCAGGATGAAGCGGCGGCTGCCGATCGTCAGCCGCAGTTCGGCGCCTTCGCGGCGCGCCTTCGACAGCCGGATGTAGAATTGCCCGCGGATGCGCGACTTGGGCCAATAACCGACGCTGGCATAGGCTTTGACCTGCGGCGTGCCGATCGTCGCCGCGGGCGCGGCGATCGCATAGCAGCGCGGCGTGCCGGGATCGCGAAATGCGCCCCAGCCGTCGAAGATGCCGAGCGCGGTGCGCGGCGCCGCGAGCGCCACGGCGGGGGCCGCCGCCAGCAGGAGCAAAAGGGGGAGGGCGCGGCGCATCGCGCCTCGATTGCGCGATTGGTCCGCCTTTGCAAGCATGGCTTGCACGCCGCCACGCGCACGTTAAGGATGGGTGACATTTTCGGGGGCAGGGAATCGGGGTCTTTGGGCCCGCAGTGCCCTTGACCCTCCAGGGGCTTCTCCCGCACGAGCATTAGGATGGCGGAATACAAATGAAAGCGACGATCGAACGCGCGGTACTTCTGAAAAGCCTCGGCCACGTCCAGTCGGTGGTCGAACGGCGCAACACCATCCCCATCCTATCGAACGTGCTGATCGAGGCCGACGCCACCGGTCAGTTGAAACTCATGGCGACCGACCTCGACCTGCAGGTGGTCGAGACGATCGCGGCGAAGGTCGAAACCGCCGGCACCACCACCGTGTCAGCGCATACCCTGTTCGAAATCGCCCGCAAGCTGCCCGAGGGCGCCGAGGTCAGCCTCGCCGCCGCCGAGGGCAAGATGCAGGTCAAGGCCGGCCGCTCGAACTTCAACCTGCCGACGCTGCCGCGCGACGATTTCCCGGTGATCGCCGAGGGCGACCTGCCGACCAATTTCGAACTGCCCGTCGCCGAGCTGATCGAGATCATCGACAAGACGCGCTTTGCCATCTCGACCGAGGAAACGCGCTATTATCTGAACGGCATCTTCTTCCACGTTGCCGAGGATGCGACGGGCCCGGTGCTCAAGGCCGCGGCGACCGACGGCCACCGCCTCGCGCGCTACACCGTGACGCGCCCCGACGGCGCGGCGTCGATGCCCGACGTCATCGTGCCGCGCAAATGCGTCGGCGAAATTCGCAAATTGCTCGACGAGGCCGAGGGTAATGTCGAGATCAGCCTGTCGGCGACCAAGATCCGCTTCCAGCTGGGCAACGCCGTGCTCACCTCGAAGCTGATCGACGGCACCTTCCCCGATTACAGCCGCGTCATCCCGACCGCGAACGACCGCCTGCTCAAAGTCGATCCGAAGAGTCTTTTTCAGGGCGTCGACCGCGTCTCGACGATCGCCAGCGAAAAGACCCGCGCGGTCAAGGTCGGGCTCGACAAGGACCGCATCACGCTCAGCGTCACCAGCCCCGAAAACGGCACCGCCGCCGAGGAACTCGCCGCGGCTTACGACAGCGAGGCGATGGAGATCGGCTTCAACGCGCGTTATCTCAGCGACATCCTCGGCCAGGTCGACGGCGACAATGTCGAGCTGCACTTGGCCGACGCCAACGCCCCGACGCTGATCCGCGAAAGCGAGAAGAGCCCGGCGCTGTACGTGCTGATGCCGATGCGGGTCTAATTCCTTGTCCCTTGATGGGAGAAGGATATGAAGCCTTGCGCCTTTGGCGCTAGGCGGAGTTGGATGAGGGTGATGGTGCGTCCTTGCACCGTCCCGTTCAGGCCGAGACCCCACCCCTACCGCTGCGACTAAGCGACTGCGTCGCCAAGTCTCGCTGCCTCCCCCATCAAGGGGGAGGGGGTTTATTGGTGTTCAGCCTTACCCCGCCTTCGCCACCCGCCAGATCACCCCGCCGGTGTCGTCGGCGATCAGCGCGCTGCCGTCCTTGGCGACCTTCACATCGGCCGGGCGGCCGCGGGTCGTCTTGCCGTCCTTGCCCAGGAACTGGTCGAGCAGCGCGATCGGCAGCGCCTCGGCGGGTTTGCCGTTGGCGCCGAACTTCACGAACACGACGTCGTATCCCGACACCGGCTCGCGGTTCCACGAGCCGTGGCGGGCGATCAGCGCGCCATTGGCGAAACGCTCGCCGAGGTCGAGCCCTTGGGTGAAGGTCATGCCGAGCGGCGCGGTGTGGGCGCCCAGCGCATATGCGGGGCGCCGGACATATTGGCGGCGATCCTCGGCCTCGGGCTCGACCCGTGGGTCGACGAAGCCGCCCCAATAATACCAGGGCCAGCCATAGAAATCGCCCTCGTCGACTTCGGCCAGATAGTCGGGGACCAGGTCGCTGCCGAGCATGTCGCGCTCGTTGACCACGGTCCACAGCTGGTCGCTGCCGGGGTAGAAGGCGACGCCGACGGGGTTGCGGATGCCCGCGGCGAAGGTGCGCATATATTTATTCTCGGGCCGCACCTCGAGCACCGCGGCGCGGCGGAACTCGCGATTCATGCCCTTTTCGCCGATGTTCGAATCGGCGCCGACGCCGATGTACAGCCAGCCATTGGGCGCCGCGGCCAGGCTCTTGGTCCAGTGGCGGTTGGTGCCCTTGGCGGGCAGGTCGACGATCTTGACGGGCTTGCCGCTCATCTTGGTCTCGCCCGCAACATAAGGGAAAGCGAGCAGCGCGTCGGTATTGGCCACATAGAGCGTGTCGCCGACCAGCGCCATGCCATAGGGCGAGTTGAGGCCGGTGATATACGCGCTCTTGACCTCGGCCTTGCCGTCGCCGTCGGCGTCGCGGAGCAGGGTGATGCGGTTCGCCGACGGGCGGCGGCCGGTGCCGCCCTTGGTCATCAGCTTGCTCATCACCGCGCCCTCGATGCCCGATGTGTCGCGCGGCGGGCTCTGGCTCTCGGCCGTGAGCACGTCGCCGTTCGGGAGCACGAGGATGGTGCGCGGATGGTCGAGCCCCTCGGCGAAGCGCTGGACGGTCAGGCCGGCGGCGGCGCGCGGCGCCTGGCCTGCGGGCCAGCTCGTCGCCTCGGGCACATTGATCGTCGGGATGGTCTGCGCGTCCTGCGCGCCCATCACCGGCACCCGGCCGCTCGTCTCGGCGGTCGAGAAGCGCGCCACATCGGGTCGCGACATGATGTAGAGCGTGATGCCCCCGACGATCAGGATCAGCAGCAGGGCGAGGAGGACATATTTCAGGATCTTGCGCATGGCATCCTGTCTACACATGCGGCGGGCCGTGGCAAAGGGGCGAAAAGCGGAGGCGCCATGGTTAACCGATGGTACCCTGCGATTAACCTTACCCGCTCGTTCAGCACTATTGGGAACGGCGCGGTGAGGCGACGCGCGTAGAGCGGGCCCCGACATGATCGGGGACACCATGGAACTGCCGGCACCTTATCTGCCCGACCGCGCCGCGGTTGACGAGGCGCACGCGCTGATCGCGCGCCACGGCGACGAGGCGGGCTATGCCGCGGCGGCGCGCGCCGAGCAGTATCGCGTGCTCGGCAACCACATCCACTTTGCGCGCTGGCGCCAGATCGAGCGGCTGATCACCTATCTCTCGATCGAGGACGTGCTCGGCACGGTGCACTGACCCATCTCCCTCCCCCTTGATGGGGGAGGCAGCGACACTTGGCAGCTTGCTGCTTAGTCGCAGCGGTGGGGGCGCGGCCTCGGCCTGAAGCGGGCGGCGCTATGGCGCACCCTCACCCTCATCCAACTCCGCCTAGCGCCAGAGGCGCAAGGCTCCGTATCCTTCTCCCATCGAGGGAGAAGGAATTCAGAGGCGCAGCCCCGCGGTCTCGGGCAAGGCCGCCATGATGTTGAGGTTCTGCACGCAGGCGCCGCTCGCGCCCTTGCCGAGATTATCGAGCCGCGCGACGAGGCGCAGCTGGGTGCCGTCGGCACTGGCGTAGAGCATCAGCTCCATCGCGTCGGTCGCGGCGTCATCCTTGCGCAGCAAGAGCTCGCTCTCGTCGCCCGCGCGGCGCACGCTGACCAGCGGCGACCCGGCATAATGCGCCGCGAGCGCGTCGTAGGCGGCATCGGCGGCCGGCGTATCGACCGCCAGCGGCACCTCGACCAGCATCCCGCGGTAGACCGGCACGACCGCCGGCGCGAACAGCGGGGGATGCGTCAGGCCTGCGCCGACCTGCATCTCGGGCACATGTTTGTGCGCCAGCGACAGCCCATAGCTGCGAAAGCCGATGTCGGGTTCGGCCTCGAAGCGCGCTATCAGCTCCTTGCCGCCGCCCGAATAGCCCGACACCGCATTGATGCTGAGCCGCGCGTCGCTGGCGACGATGCCCGCCGCGACCAGCGGCGCGACCAGCGCGAGGAAACCGGTCGGATAGCAACCGGGGTTGCTCACGCGCGTCGCCGCGGCGATCGCCTCGCGCTGCCCCGCGCTGAGCTCGGGAAAGCCATAGGCCCAGCCCGGCGCGACGCGGTGCGCGGTCGAAGCGTCGATCACCTTGGTGCGGTCGTTCGCAATCATGCCGACCGCCTCGACCGCCGCGGCGTCGGGCAGGCAGAGGATGACGAAATCGGCATCGTTGAGCGCTTCGCGCCGCGCGCCCGCATCCTTGCGCCGCGCTTCGTCCAGCGTCAGCAGCGAGAATTCGGCCCGTCCTGCGAGCCGCTCGGCGATTTCGAGGCCCGTCGTTCCCGCCGCGCCGTCGATGAATACCGTCTGTGTCATGATGTTATGTCAGTCTTTTATAACCGCTCACCGGCGGCGCATGTCCCTTGGCGGCCGATCGTGCGATGACGTCGGCCAGCGGCTCCACCTTCACCGCCATCCATCGTCGGCTGGCGTGGATGATGTTGCTGGCGTCGGCCATGATCCCGACATGGCCGGGGAAAAAGACGAGGTCGCCGCGCTGGAGCGCCGCTGGATCGACATCCTTGTCGGCGCCGAGCGAGGCGAGCTGCAGGTCGCTGTCGCGCGGCAGCTGCACGCCGGCCGCGGCCCAGGCAAGCTGGACCAGCCCCGAACAGTCGATCCCCGCGGCGGTGCGCCCGCCCCACAGATAGGGGGCGCCGACCAGTTCATCGGCGACCGCGGCGGCATCCTTCGCTTCGGCATCGGCCTCGACCAGCGCCGCGAGCGGCAGATAGCCGTGCGCGGTTGCGAGCCATTCGCGCTCGGGCTCGCCCATCACCAGCGCGCCGCGCGGCAGCACCGCCGACCCGCCGCTCGCGGCGTCGGGCGCGCTGTGGAGCAGGGCTTCGCTGGCGCGCACGCGGTGCGTCGGGGCGATCGGAGCGCCGAGCGCGTCGGCGGCGAGATAGCCGACATAATGGTCGGCGAGGCAATAGCCCCACGCCCAGCCGCCGGTCAGGTCGAGCAAGGCAAAGCCTTCGCCGAACAGGAGCTCGCTCGTCTGGTCGGCATCGACCGACGGCGCGCTGCGCAGCACCGCGGAGGGCAGGACGCAGCTGCTCATCATCGGCGCGGCATAATGCGGTGCGAAATGCTGCCCCGCGACCGTGATATCGGCGAGGTCGGGGCGGATCGCGACGACGCGCGGGTCGTAGCTTTGCGAGGTCCCACTCAGCCCGAAACGGTCGCGCCCCGCGCCGGCCGCGCCGGGGCGTCCCATGCGGATGCGACCCGCCGCCAGTTGTTCGCCCTCTGCTGTCACTCGATGTTCCGATATGTCGTCAAAACCGCCGTCCGGCGCTCAATCGCGGCGCATTAGACCGCGCTGGCCCTGCGATCAAGACGCATCGCCCTTGCGCCGCCGGTCATAACGCGCTTGCAGCATCGCCCAGGTTGCGCGCAGCCCGAGCGCCGCGCCCCCTTTGGGCCGACCGTGCTTCGCCGAGGGGCGCCAGGCGAAGGTGTCGATATGCGCCCAGGCGATACCGTCGCCGACGAAGCGTTTGAGAAACAGCGCCGCGGTTATCGTCCCGGCGAAGGCCGACGAACCCGCGTTGCCCAAGTCGGCGATGTCGGTTTCGAGCAGGTCCGCATAACCGTCCCACAGCGGCATGCGCCACAAGGGATCGTCGCGCTCGATGCCGCCCGCCAGCATCGCCTCGGCCAGGCCATCGTCATTGGCGAAGAGCGGCGGCAGGTCGGGGCCGAGCGCGACGCGTGCGGCGCCGGTGAGCGTCGCGAAATCGACGATCAGCTCGGGCTTGTCCTCGCTCGCCTTCGCCAACGCGTCGCCGAGCACCAGCCGCCCCTCGGCGTCGGTGTTGCCGATCTCGACCGTGAGCCCCAGTCGGCTCTTCAGCACGTCGCCGGGGCGGAAGGCGTCGGCCGAAATCGCATTTTCCGCCGCCGCGACCAGGCAGTGCAGCCGCACCGGCAGCCCGCTCGCCATCACCAGCTCGGCAAGCGCCAGCACATGCGCGGCGCCGCCCATATCCTTCTTCATCAGCCGCATGCCCGCCGACGGCTTGATGTCGAGCCCGCCGCTGTCGAAGCTGATCCCCTTGCCGACGAGCGCGACCTTGGGGTGGTTGTCCTTGCCCCAGACGATCTCGATCAGTCGCGGGGCATGATGCTTCGCCGCCGCGCGCCCGACCGCGTGGATCATCGGATAACCCTGCTCCAGCGCCTCGCCCTTGGTGACGGTCAGCTTGGCGCCATGCGCCTTGGCGATGCGCTCGGCTTCCTTCTCGATCGCCGCGGGGCCCATGTCGGCGGCCGGCGTGTTCACCATGTCGCGCACCAGCGCGGTAGCGCGCATCTCGGCGACCACCGCGGCGATTCCGCCGACGTCGCTGGTCAGCAAGACGCGCGGCGCGCGCGGCTCGGCCTTGGGGCGGTAGCGGTCGAAGCGATATTGGCCGCTCATCCAGCCGAACGTCGCCTTGCCCGGCTGCGCGCCTTCGACACGGTAGCGACCGTCGGGGAGGATCTGGCCCAGCTTGGCGAGGCACCAGGCCGACAGGCTGTCGACATTGGCGACCGCGGTGACGACGCCCCATTTCTCCGGATCGTCGCCGGGCAATATCGCATGGACAAAGGCATCGGGCTTGAAGCCGACCGCGGCGAGATGCGCGCGTTCGCGGGCGCTGCGGCTCTTGAGCCAGCCGTCGTAGTTCTTTTTGTCGACGAGGTGGATCGGGCGCGCCTCCTGCCCCTTGTCGGGCTGGATCAGATCGGAATAGTCGGTCATGTGCGCGGTGCTAGGCCGACGCGGAAACTTTGTCGATTCCCGGCGTTGTTCGGGCATGGCTATCCTATTCCCGCACCGCTTCGCCGCCGCGTTCGTCCCGGCGATCTTGCTCGTCGCGGCCTGCTCGGCCGAGCCGGAACCGACCCAGGCCCAGAAGGAGGCCGCGGCCAAAGTACCGGGTGCGCCGCCGGGGGCGATCGACGATGTGAAGGTCGCCAACGCCACCGCGTCGAATGTCGAGGAAAAAAGCGATCTGATGGAGTTCGCCTACAGCTATCCGCTCGAAGCCGCACAGATCCCGCGGATCGCCGAATGGCTCGACAACGACCGCGTAACCAAGCGCGATGCGCTGATCGCCGAATCGCGCCGCGATCAGGCGCTAATGAAGCAGGAGGGCTTTCCCTACCGCGCGCACAGCCACCTCCAGACATGGCAGCGGGTGTCGAACACCCCGCGTTTCCTCTCCCTGTCGAGCGGGATCGATACCTATACCGGCGGCGCGCACGGGATGACCAACTTCGACACGCTGATCTGGGACCGCAGCAATGCGGTGAAGCTGGCGCCACTCGACCTGTTCACCAGCGGCGAAGCTTTCGACGCCGCCATTGGCGAAGATTTCTGCGCCGCGATCCAGCGGGCGAAAGCCGCCAAGGGCATCCAGCCCACAGACGAACCCGACGGGATGTTTGCGAAATGCCCGCCAGCCTCGGCGCAGACCGTCTGGCTCGGCTCGTCCGACGGGCGCCACATCGACCGCATGACGATCGCGATCGCGCCTTACGAGATCGGCGCATATGCCGAGGGCGACTACCGGATCAACCTGCCGGTGACGGCGAAGCTCGTGGCTGTGGTAAAGCCCGAATATGCGCGCGACTTCAAAGCGGGAAGATAGGATCATGGCCAAGCAACCCAAGGCCGGCAAGGTCGGCGAAACGATCGCGGAGAAGAAAGGCAAGAAGCGCGCCGCGGCGAAGCTCAAGCAGGAGGTCGGCGCAGGCAAGACGATCGCCAAGCCGCCGAAGGGTCGCGAGGCCGACCTCGACCGCGCGCCGAAATGGCAGCCGCGCTATCCGGGATCGGGGCGGCTGCACGGCAAGGTCGCGATCGTCACGGGCGGCGACAGCGGGATCGGTCGCGCGGTGTGTGCACTATTCGCACGCGAGGGCGCCGATGTAGCGATCGTCTATCATGAGAATCGCGCCGATGCGGTGGAAAGTGCGGCGATCGTCGAGGCTGAGGGGCGGCGCGCCATCACGATCAAGGCCGACGTCGGCAAGATCGGCGCGGGGGAAAAGATCGTCGCTCAGGCCGTGGAGAAGCTCGGCCGCCTCGACATCCTGATCAACAATGCCGGCGAGCAGCATCCCGCGGAGGATATTCGCGACATCAGCCCCGAGCAATTGCAGCGCACCTTTGCGACCAACATCTTCGGCATGTTCTATCTGGTGCAGGCGGCGCTGCCGCACCTGAAGAAAGGCGCGGCGATCGTCAATTGCACCAGCGTCACCATGTATCAGGGGTCGGGCGGGCTGCTCGATTACAGCGCCACCAAGGGCGCGATCACCGCCTTCACCCGTTCGCTCAGCGAAAACCTGGTGGAGAAGGGCATCCGCGTCAACGGCGTCGCGCCCGGGCCGATCTGGACCCCGCTCAACCCGCGCGGCGGGGCGCCCGCCAAGAAGGTCGCGACCTTCGGCGAAAGCACGCCGATGAAGCGCCCCGGCGAACCCAATGAGGTCGCGCCCTGCTTCCTGTTCCTCGCATGCGAAGACAGCAGCTATATGTCGGGCCAGGTGCTGCATCCCAACGGCGGCACGATCGTTAATGGATGACGGGGACGGGCAGGAGAAAGACGATGCCAGCCAAGTCGAAAGCGCAGCAGAAAGCCGCAGGCGCGGCGCTCAGCGCCAAAAGGGGCGATACGCCCGAATCGAAGCTCAAGGGCGCGTCTAAAGAAATGGCCGAGAGTATGACCGAAAAACAGCTCGAGGAGTTTGCGAAGGGTTCGACCAAGGGCAAGCCCGAGCATGTGGATTGAGGGAGGTGGCCGGTATCGGGCGTTAGTTGCCGTTCGCAGGGTTATGCTCTCTTCCCTTGAGGGGAGAGATACGCAGGCTTGGCAGCTTGCTGCCTAGCCGGAGTTGAGAGAGGTTTCCGATCGCCGGTGTCCAAGCACCCCTCTCCAAGCTTCGCTAGCTCCTGACGGAGCAAGCTGCGCTATCCTCTCCCCTCAAGGGCAAAGGGCCTTACGGCCGCTCTCCACCCCGAAACCGCCATCTGCCCAAAAGACATAACCCCGGGCCTTATTCAGACCCGGGGTTACGCGACTGCGACCCAGTGCAGCTCTATTTTTTTGGTGGTGCTTTCGCGGCTGGCGCCGGTGCGGCTCCGCCCGCTTTCACCGGCAGCGTGTTCGGCACCTCATAGGGCGATCCCATCGCGACCATGTGGCTGATCGCGACGCGGCGCGGCGTCAGCGGCTTGGGCTGGATGCCGTTGTAGGAGAAGCTCGTCGCGCTGTGGCATTCGAAGCAGTTGTTGCCCTGTTGCCCCTTGGCGCTCTGCAGGAAGGTCTCCGCCGTGCTGTTCATCAGGCTGATCGCGCCGACCGCGTTGGTCTGATTGAGGCTCGCCCAATTGGCGTTGGTGGTGACGTAAGTGTTGGGCTTGAACCAGGCGGTGCCGATCAGATTGTAATTCTGCAGCGGCGAATTGTTCGGGAAATTCTTGGCCGCGCCCTGCGACGCGGTGTTGATCGCGGCGATGTTCGCGGGGCCGTTCGGCTGGGTGTCGCCGCCGGTCTGGTTCATCTGCACGACCTGCGTGATCGGCGAGAATTTGCCCGTCGCCGCGTCGAAGCTGACCGTCGCCGGGTTGGTGTTGGTCTCGACCAGCAAGGCGGCTTGCGAATAGGGCGTCCCCGCCTTGTAGAAGGTGAAGTCGTTCGGGTTGCTCTGGCTCGCGTCGAACACAAATGTGTTGTCGGGGAACATCGGCGCATTGAGCTTGTGCTCGAAGGTCGCCCAGACGAATTCGGGATGGTTCTCGGTATAGCCGACGACGTGCATGCCGACGAGCGCGACCGTCACCGTCTCATATTTGCCGCTCGGCACCACGGCGCAGGCGCCGCCGGTGCAATTGTTCTGCAACACCGGAACCTCGGCCTGCGTCGTATAGGCGCCCATGGGCGCGGCCTCGCCCGCGGCGAGCCGGTACCAGGTCGCCTTCACGATCGCGTCGCCGACGCTGAAATAATCGTCCTGGTTCGGGTTGTTCTGATAGGCGCCGGTGGCGATCAGATTGCGTTTGACGGTGTCGAAATAATTCGAGGTCATGTGGCTCGACGCATAGACCGGATAGCCGTTGGGCCCGATCAGCATGCTGCCGTCGGCCTCGACGATCGCGCCGTCCTGGCTGGGGGCGTTGGCGCCCATGTGGATCGGCTTCATATGCGCGTCGAGCCGTAGCAGCGAGGTGCGCGGGACGTCGCCGGTGTTGGTCAGCAGGTCGTCGGGCACCTGCCAGGTCAGGAAGCGCGGCGTGCCGTCGATCGGCGCATTGGCCCAGACGAAAGCCTCCCACGACCATTGGTTGAACAGGCAGTCGTCGGCATCGGCGCTCATCGCGGTCGGCAGCGTCGCGGTCGGGTTCAGATAGCCCTGCAGCCCCTCGGCCCAGCCGAAGCCCTCGGGACAGCTGCCCGCGGCGGCGACTTCCTTCTCTCCATAGCCGCTGTCCTGACAGCCGACGAGAAGCAGCGGTGCCGCCAGCGCGAATGCGACGGCGCGAAGCGGTAACCGACAAAATAGCGTTTCCGAAAATGTCATGATGCGACCTCCCCCTGATCGCATGCAGACTATTATAGTTTGTGAATAGAGTAAATATCGTTGGTGCATTCGGAAAGTCGGGAGCCCGATAATATTACTGTCAATATGGTTGGATCGCGCACCCGCCTGTGCGCCGCGGCACAGCACAGCGCGGCGGACCGGGTACAAAGGCGCTGGATTCACCGGCCGCGATTCGTCATCATGGATAGGGGTCGGGCATCAGGGGGAGGTTGCGATGCGGACGATTTTTACAGGCTTTCTGGGGCTGCTGGCGCTGCTGCTGGCGGGATGCAGCTTCCAGGCGACGCTCGACAAGCTGGTCTCGCCCGAACGGCAGAAGGAGATCATCGGCATCGCCGAGCGCTTCTGCACCGATCCCGCGAGCACGGTGAGCCTGCTCCATCCCGAGATCGCGAACACTGCGGTCGCGGCCGCGTCGCAGTTGCAGCGCGAATGCCCCGAAGGGAAAGCGACCTGGCAGCTCGCTTCCTATGAGTGGAAGACCAATGCCGAGCCGGGGATCAAGCAAAGGCAGGAGGAGGTGGTCGTCGTCGGCCATTCGGGTGCCAAATGGACGACGGTGTCGCTGCGCTTCTTTGCCGAGAATGATGCGCCGCTGCAGATCGTCGAGTGGAATGTCGTCGGCAGCTCGACCAAGCCCGATGCGCTGACCTTCATCGAAAGCTATGAGGCGGGCGCCAAGACCATGCGGATCGCCGTGCCGTTGCTGCTGCTGGCGATCGGCGGGCTGATCTTCTGGCTGGTCAGGCGGCGCCGCGCCAAGCGCGCGGCCCCGCCCGCCTGATCATTCGGCGGCTTCGAGCGCTGGGGCTTCGGCCTCGGCGGCTGGAGCGCGCGCATTGCCGAAGCTCAGCACGCCGTCCTCGATCGCACCGGTGCGCATGTCGACGCGGTCCTGCAGATAATTCTGGTTGAGCCGCCACGGCAGCTTGTCGGCATTTTTCGGCATGATGTGCAGCGAGCGCTGGATATAGCCCGACGAGAAGTCGAAGATATTCTCCTCGGTCAGGCTGGCCGGATCGGCGAGCACGGGCGTCGCCACCGTCGTGCCGGTCGCCTGCATATGGTTGAGCACGCGGCAGACATATTCGGCGACGATGTCGGCGCGCAAAGTCCAGCTGGCATTGAGATAACCGAACACCGCCGAGAAATTCGGGACGTTCGAGAACATGCACGCCTTATAATAATAATGCTCGCTCCAGTCGACGATATCGCCGTCGACGCGCACCGGAATCTTGCCCGCGACCGCGAGGCTGAGCCCCGTCGCGGTGACGATGATGTCGGCGTCCAGATGCTTGCCCGATTTGAGCTGGATGCCCGTCGCGTCGAAGCGCTCGATATGGTCGGTAACCACCGACGCCTTGTCGCGCTTGATCGCCTCGAAGAAATCGGCGTCGGGGACCAGGCACAGCCTTTGTTCCCACGGATTATAGGGCGGAGTGAAGGCTTCGGCATCGTAACGATCGCCCAGCGTCTTCTGGACCTGCTTGGTCAGGAAGTCGCGGACCTTCTCCGGCTTGGTGCGCGCCTTCTGGAAGACGATGTCCTGCATCTTCACATTCTTGAAGCGGGTGATCTTGTACGCGAGTTGCTCGGGCAGGATCTTGCGCAGGAAATTGGCAAGGCCGTCCTTGGCGGGGCGGATCGCGAACCAGGTCGGGGTGCGCTGCAGCATGGTGACATGCGCCGCGCCGGGGCCGTTCTTGGGATCGGTCATCGCCGGGACGATCGTCACCGCGGTCGCGCCCGACCCGATCACCACGACCTTCTTGCCCGTATAATCCAGGTCCTTGGGCCAGAATTGCGGATGCACGATCTGCCCCTGGAAATCGTCGCGCCCGGTGAAATTAGCGTCGAAGGGGGAGTCATAGTCGTAATAGCCCGCGCCGAGGTATAGCCAGCGCGCGGTGGTGGTCGACGTGCCGCCCGAGGCGTCCTCCATCGTCACCGTCCAGCGCGCCGCCGCGCTGTCCCAGTCGGCGCCCACGACCTTGCGGTCGAAACGGATGCGCTCGCGGATGTGCCGCTCGTCGACGATGCGGTTGAGATAGTCGAGGATCGCGGGGCCGTCGGCGATCGACTTCTCGTGCTTCCACGGCTCGAAGACGAAACCCAAAGTGTGCATGTCGCTGTCCGAACGGATGCCGGGATAGCGGAACAGGTCCCAGGTGCCGCCGAGGTCGGCGCGGCGCTCGACAAGCGCAAAGCTGCGGTCGGGGCTATGCGCCTGCAGATGCACGGCCATGCCGATGCCCGAAATGCCCGCGCCGACGATCAGCACATCCTGATCGACCGGGGCAGCCGCCGTGCCGCTCGCGCGTTCCATGGTCGCACTGTCTGCCATGATCTCGTCTCCCATATGTCTTTACGGTCCAGCTTACGCACCGCGTTGCATTTTGCAATCGAATTGACGTTTACGGAAAGTGGCGCTAGCGCAACCGGCTTCGCTTGTGACTGTCACAAAATCGTCATAGAGGCGAAACCAATTTGTAACCATGCGGCCGCGACCCGCCTCAAGCCCACTGGAAAGGGATCGAATAATTGCGCCAAATTGCCGTCCTGCCCTATCGGTTCAGCGGGCCCGCGCAGGACGGGCCGACCGAGATCCTGCTGATCACCTCGCGCGAGACCAAGCGCTGGGTGGTGCCGAAGGGCAATCCGCTGACCGGCATGGAGCGCCACGCCGCCGCGGCGATCGAGGCCGAGGAGGAAGCGGGGGTGATCGGCGCGGTCTGCCCGACGGCGATCGGCAGCTATGAATATCGCAAGCGCCGCGCCAATGGCGCGTCGATCATGTACCAGGTCGAGGTGTTTCCGCTCGCGGTGACCAACGAACTCGCCGAGTGGAAAGAAATGGACGAACGCGACCGCCGGTGGTTCGCGTTCCACGAGGCTGCTGCGGCGGTCGAGGAACCCGACCTGCAGGCGCTGATCCGCTCGTTCGGCGACGGCGGTTTCCGCGCCGTCGCTCAGCCGCGCGGCGCCGTTCAGAATGTAGCCGACAAGACAGGGGTGAGCTGGATGTTCGCATGGTTTCAGCGTTTGCTGCCGCGACAGGGAAATTTTTTCGAATTGTTCGAAAGCCACGCCGCGACGCTGGTCGCGGGCGCCAACGCGCTGTCGCGCATGCTGCAGGGCGGCGAGGGCATGGGCGACCATGTCCGCGAGATCATCGAGCGCGAGCATGACGCCGACGCGATCACCCGCGAAGTGCTGCAGACCGTCCGCCGCACCTTCCTGACCCCGTTCGACCGCAGCGCGATCACCAGCCTGATCGCCTCGATGGACGATGCGATCGACGAGATGCAGAAGACGGCGGGCGCGGTCGACCTCTATGACGTCACCGAATTCGAACCCGAGATGCGCGACATCGGCGGCATCATCGTCGACGCCGCGCGGCTGACCGCCGAGGCGCTGCCGCTGCTGCGCAACATCGGCGCCAACGGCCCGCGCCTCCACGAGCTGACCGAGCGGCTGGTGCGGATGGAGGGCCATGCCGACGAGATCCACGCCGCGGGGCTCAAGCGCCTGTTCCGCGAGCATGGCGAGGCGAACCCGACGCGCTTCCTGATCGCGCGCGAATTGTTCCGCCACCTCGAACGCGTCACCGACAGCTTCGAGGATGTCGCGAACGAGATCGACGGCCTGGTCATCGACCACGCGTAAGCGGATGGTTCCAATGTGCTCCCATCAATCCGTTCGCATCGAGCGAAGTCGAGATGTCCATCGGCGTTGCGCAAGGTCGAAGGGTGTCTCAACTTCCACCAAAGGGGGAAGTTTATCCCGAGCGCCTGCCAAGGCAGTCGAGGGGCTCGACACGAACGGGGCTATAGGGTCGGAGCGAACTATCCATGCATGAACTCGCTTTCCCGCTGCTCGTCGGCCTGGTCATCCTGGCGCTGGCGTTCGACTTCCTGAACGGGCTGCACGACGCCGCGAACAGCATCGCGACCGTCGTTGCGACGCGGCTGTTGAAGCCCGTCCATGCGGTGCTGTTCGCCGCTTTCTTCAACTTCGCCGCCTACTTCTTGTCGATCATCTTCCCCGAACTGCACAAGGTCGCCGAAACGATCGGCAAGGGCATTATCGACAAGGATCTGGTGACGCCCGCGGTCGTCTTCGGCGCGCTGGTCGGCGCGATGTTCTGGAACGTCGTGACCTGGCTCAAGGGCATTCCCTCCTCGTCGAGCCACGCGCTGGTCGGCGGCATCGTCGGCGCGGGCGTAGCGCATGCGGGGTTCGAGGGGATCGAGTGGACCGGGCTCAACAAGACCGTCATCGCGATCTTCCTGTCGCCGATGCTCGGCATGCTGCTCGCGATGCTGGTGATGCTGGTCAGCAGCTGGGCCTTGCACAGGGCGACCGCCAAATTCGCTGAAAGGACGTTCCGCCGCCTCCACCTGCTGTCGTCGGCCGCCTATTCGGTCAGCCACGGGCTGAACGACGCGCAGAAGACGATGGGGATCATCGCGGTGCTGCTCTATTCGACCGGCTATCTGCAGGGCGAATTCCATGTGCCGCACTGGGTGGCGTTCAGCTGCTATGTCGCGATCGCGCTGGGCACCCTGTCGGGCGGGTGGAAGATCATCGAGACGATGGGCGGGCGCATCACCAAGCTGTCGCACCACCAAGGTTTCGCCGCCTCGACAGGCGGGTCGATCATGGTCTTCACCGCCAGCCTGCTCGGCATCCCGGTATCGACGACGCACACGATCACCGGCAGCATCATCGGCGCCGGCGTCGCGCGCCGCGCGAGTGCGGTGCGCTGGGGCGTCGCGGGCAATGTCGTCGCGGCGTGGTTCATTACCATCCCGGCGAGCGCGGTGGTCGCGGCGCTCTTCTACGCGATCACGCGGCCGTTCTAGCTCATTTGACCGGCCGGTAGTCGACCGCCGCCCCGCCGGTCATCTGGACGGGCAGGTAGAGGCCATTGCCATAGGCCTTGATCTCGCCGATCGCGAAGCCGTCGATTTTCGTGCGGATCACGAACGCGCCCTCGCGCCGCTGGTCCACCGCGCGTTTGATCTGGCCCTGCAGCTTTTCGAGGTCGCCGGCGAAATTCTGGGTCAGCGCGTCGGCGATCAGGGGCGCAAAGCCCGGACTCTGGCCGAGCAGAATAAGCAGGTCGCCGCCGACCCCGTCGCTGTCGCCGTTGATCACCATGTCGGTGAAATGAACCTCCGCCGATCCCGCCTTGTTGCGCGGGATCGCGGTCATCCAGATGCGCCCGCGCGTCGGCTCGCCCTTGCGGCTCGCGAGCCGTGCCTCGACATCGACCCCGACCGCGATCCGCCCGCCGGGGGCGCCATAGATGGTCGATTTGCCGAAGGCGACGTCCATGGCGCCGAGTTCGGGCAGCACGAACGGCCGCGCCGCGCGCTTGGTCAGCGCGCGGTCGACCACGGGCTGGAGCTGCGCATAATCGGCGATCACGGGGACGCGTATGTCGAGATGCGGCTTGGGCGCCTCGCGCACCAGCCTGGGCAGCGGGGTGGGCGCAGGATCGGCGGGGCGATCCGACACGAAGGTTTCGGTCACGCCCTCGATCCCGAGGTTGAGGTTCAGCTTCTGCCCGTTCAGGCGATAGCCGCCATAGAGGATGCGCTGCGGCGTGACGCGCATCCACACCGGCGGGTTCTCGCGGTTTAGTTCGAGCGTGGTGAAGCTCTGCCGCCAGACCTCGGCGGCCTGTTTTCGGATGTCGAGTTTGGCGATCTCGCGGTTCACTTCGCGCTCGACCCCGGCGACGACGGGCTTCAGCTTGGCGTCGGCCTCGTCGGTGAAGGTGATGCGCTTGCCAGGAAATCGATGCCCGGCGCTTTGGTCCAGCCATAGGTGATGCGCGCGCGGCCGCGGGTCTTCCAGTCGGGGGTCAGCTCGATCCGCACCCGCGCATGCGCCAGCGCGGCGCCGGTCGCGGTCTCGCCCTTCAGCACCCCGCCAACGTCGCGCGCGCTGATCGTCGCGTTGATCGGGACGTCGACGACGATCTCGTCGCCCTCGCCGCGCAGCCGCAGCGGTCCGCGCGTCACCTGCCCGACGATGGTGCAGGGGATGGCGGGGGTGACCTTGACGCGCTTGCCGAAAACCTTGACCCGCTGCGGCGCGACGCACGCCTTCTCGCGGCGGTTGATTGTCCACAAGGTCCGCGGCACCGCTTGCTCGAGTTCGCGCTTGAGCGGGCCGATGTCGGCGTCGATCGGCACCGCAATCAGCGATGTCTGCGACGGCGAGGGCGCCTTATCGGTCGCGCGGGGCGGCGCCTCGTCGCCGCCCTTTGCAGGATCGCAGCCGGTCAGGGGCGCGATCAGCAGCAGTGTGGCGAAGGCCTTGATATACATGACACAGCCCCTGTTCGATGCCCCTAAGTAACATCGAACGGTAAATGCCGTTCCCTATAAAGCGTTAGCCCGTCACCACCCCGAACAGGTCGTGCTCGTCGGCATCCTCGATTTCGACATCGACGATGTCGCCGGCTTTCAGCGTCGCCGCCACGTCGCGCAGATACACATGGCCGTCGATCTCGGGCGCATCGGCCTGTGACCGACCCGTCGCGCCGATGCTGCCGTCCCCGTCCGCCTCGCCAACCTCGTCGATGATCACGGGCAGCGTGCGGCCGATCTTGGCTTCGAGCTTCGCGGCGCTGATCGCGGCGGTCTTGTCCATGATGCGCTGGTAGCGTTCTTCCTTGAGCGCTTCGGGCACCGGATTGTCGAGGGCGTTCGCTTGCGCGCCCGCGACGGGTTCGAAGCGGAAGGCGCCGACGCGGTCGAGCTGGGCTTCGTCGAGCCAGTCGAGAAGATATTGGAAATCCTCTTCGGTCTCGCCGGGGAAGCCGACGACGAAGCTCGAGCGTATCGCGATGTCGGGGGCGATCGCGCGCCAGTTCTTGAGCCGTTCGAGCACCTTCGCTTCGTTCGCGGGGCGCTTCATGCGCTTGAGCACGCTCGGGCTCGCGTGCTGGAAGGGGATGTCGAGGTACGGCGAGAGCAGCCCTTCGGCCATCAGCGGGATGACCGCGTCGACGTGCGGATAAGGATAGACATAGTGGAGGCGCACCCACGGGGCGCGGCCTTCGCTCGTCCGAAGCTGGCCGAGTTCGCGCGCGAGGTCGGTCATATGCGCGCGCACCTCGCGGCCGTGCCACTGGCGCGGGTCGTGGCGGATATCGACGCCGTAAGCCGAGGTATCCTGGCTGATGACCAGCAATTCCTTCGTCCCCGCGGCGACGAGTTTTTCGGCCTCGCGCAGCACCGCGTCGATGCGGCGGCTGACGAGTTTGCCGCGAAGGTCGGGGATGATGCAGAAGGAGCAGCTGTGGTTGCAGCCTTCGCTGATCTTCAGATAGCTGTAGTGGCGCGGGGTGAGCTTCAGCCCGCCCTCGGGCACCAGGTCGACGAACGGTCCTTGCGTCGGCGGCGCGGCCTCGTGCACCGCATCGACGACCTGCTCGTACTGATGCGCGCCGGTGACCGCGAGGACGTTCGGGAAGCGGGCGCGGATGACTTCGGCCTCGTTACCCATGCAGCCGGTAACGATGACGCGGCCGTTCTCGGCCATCGCTTCGCCAATCGCCTCGAGGCTTTCTTCCTTCGCGGAATCGAGAAAACCGCAGGTGTTGACGAGCACGACGTCGGCGCCGGCATAGTCGGGCGACAGGCCATAGCCGTCGGCGCGCAGCTTGGTGAGAATCCGTTCGCTGTCGACCAAAGCTTTCGGACAGCCGAGCGAGACCATGCCGACCTTCGGCTGGGTGGGGAGGGTTTTGGTTGCCATGATTGGCGGGGCGCATAGGCGATTTTTTGCGGTTTGTCACGCCCGACTGCTCCCCTCCCTGCAAGGGAGGGGCTGGGGGTGGGTTGCCGCCGAAGGGCGGCGATCTTTCTTTGGGCTCGCTGCGCTCGCACCCACCCCCGACCCCTCCCTTGCAGGGAGGGGAGCTATGTCTTCCCCGCCAGCGTATCCGCCACAATCCGCCACACCTTCGGGTTAATTCCCAAACCCAGATGCGTGCCGTCGACCTTTATGTTGCGGGCCTGTGGATTATAGGTGTCGACCGCGATATCGGGGCCGACGATGCCGTCGCGATCCGAGTAGATCACCGTCAGCGGCTGGGTCAGGCCTTGCAGATTACGGGCATGGATTTCGCGCTCGATCGCGTCGAAGTCGCGGCCCGCGAAGCGCTGCGCCAGCGCGGTATATTTGGGACCGCCGATGATCGGCGTGCCCATGGTGACGATTTCGCGGACGAGGTGAGGGTAAGTGCGCGCGGTTTCGCGGGCGATCACGCCGCCGAGGCTCCAACCGATCAGCGTCAACGGCGCGCCGTCGGCCTCCACCCACGCCGCGGCCTGCGCGGCGAAGCGTTCGACGTCGGCGACCACGCGGCCCTGGTTGCGGCCCATGCCCCAGTCGCGGACCTCATAGCCGAGATGGCGGAGATACGCCTCGAGCGGGCGCATCGACAGCTCGCTGGCGCCATAGCCGGGGAGCAGCGCGACCGGACGCCCGTCGCCGCGCGGCGCGCCAATCAGAAGATAGCCGCCGAGGCCGAAACGGATCATGTCGAACGGCAGCGCGAGCTCGCCGAGCGTCGCGAGCCGGCTCGGCGGTTTCAGTCCGGTGGGAAGCGGTGTGTCGCGGGCCATCGCCTTCGCCCTCCTGTCCTTCTATAGTTCGTCGCATCGGCGCGGCATTGCAAGGATGGTAGAGCATGATTGGCGTATTGGCAGCGATTTCGGCGGCGATCGCCGTCGCGGCGGGCGCGTTCGGCGCGCATGGCGCGGCGGGGCCGCAGCAGGCCGAATGGCTGCGCACGGGCGGGCTCTACCAGTTGATCCACGCGGTCGCGGCGCTGGCGATCATGGGTTTTGCGCGCGGGCCGGCGATGCTGTTGCTGGCGGGCGGGGCGATTTTTGCGGTGACGCTCTACGCGATGGCGCTCGGCGCGCCGAAATGGCTGGGCGCGGTGACGCCGATCGGCGGGACTTTGCTGATCGTCGGTTGGCTGTGGGCGGCGTGGATGTACTGGCGGGCGTAATCGCGGCGGCGCTCCGCTGTTGAAACCGTCCTATAATCCCGTTCGTGTCGAGCGAAGTCGAGACATCTTTGGGAAGCGCCAGCTTTCGCGTGTCCCGACTTCGCTCGATACGAACGGAAAGAGGTGTGGGCTTGAAACAACCCGAGCTCACGTGCCGAAGCCTAATCGGCCTCGCACACCTCGCACGGGATGACCTCGACCACCACGTCGCCCGCCTGCAGCACGCGCACTTCCTCTTCCCAGAAGCCGTAAGGCGTGCCGCCGCGATAGATGCGCAGGCCGCGGCCGCCGCTCGCGAGCTGGTCGAGGCTGTGGCCGACCTCCTCGGCGCTGACCGGGCGTTCACGCAGCTGCACCTTGCCGCCGACCGCGGCGAGGTCGGCCATATAGCTCGCGACATGCTCGCCCTGTGCCGATCCGGCGAGCAGTAGCCCGGTGAAGCTGACGGGGTTGATGACGTTGCTGGCGCCCGCCTGGCGCGCGAGCAGTTCATTGTCCTTGGCGCGGATCACGACGCTGATCGGCACATGCGGCGCCAGATGGCGGACGGTGAGCACGATCAGGATCGAGCTGTCGTCGCGGCCCGCCGACACCAGCACGTTGCGCGCGCGCGCGATCTGGACGTCGATCAGCGTGTCGTCGTTCGAGGCGTCGCCCTGGAGGACGTTGCAACCCATTGCCTCGGCCTCGGCGATGCGATTGCCCGACTGGTCGATGACGACGATGCACGACGGATCGGTGCCGCGCGCGATCAGTTCGCGAACCGCCTCGGCGCCGCTGGTGCCGTAACCGAGCACGACGCAATGATCGGTGAGCTTTGCCTGGATGCGGGCCATACGCCATTTTTCCCATGTGCGCTTGAGGACGAAATTATAAGCGGTGCCGACGAAGATGAAGAGCACCGCTATGCGGATCGGGGTGACGATCACCGCCTCGATCAACCGCGAGCGGTCCGACACCGGGGCGATGTCGCCGAAGCCCGTCGTGGTGACCGAGATCATCGTGAAATAGACGACGTCGAGAAAGCTGATCTGGCCGTCGTGGCTGTCCTTGAGGCCGGCGCGGTCGATCCAGTGGACCAGCACGACGATGCCGATCAGGAAGAAGGCGACGCCGAGCCGCGCGAGCACATCGGCCCAGATCGGCCATTTGCTCGCGCGCTTCAGCGGGCGGAAGATATGCTGCAGGTGCAGCTTGTCGTTCGGCTTGCGGCTCATCGCGCGGGCAATTGCTTGAGCGGATCGACGGGGATACGGTTCTTGCGCAGCTGGAAATGCAGCTGCGGCGTCTGGACCTGTCCGCTGGCGCCCGCCAGGCCGATCACGTCGCCCGCCTTGACCGCCTGGCCGCGGCGGACGTCGATCTGCTGCGCATGGCCATAGGCGCTGACCCAGCCGCTGCCATGGTCGATCAGGATCAGCCCGCCATAGACCGCGATCTGGTCGCCGGCATAGGAGACGACGCCATTCGCGGTCGCATGGATCGGGGTGCCCGCGGGCGCGGCGATGTTGATGCCGTCGCTAACCTTGCCCGGCGCGAGCGGGCCGAAGCGCGCGATCACCTTGCCCGGCAGCGGCCAGACGAAGCGGCCGGTGAAGGCGGCGGGGGTCGCGATCGCGGCGGTGACGGGCCGGCGCGGCGCGGCGCTGGCGGCGGCCGGCGCCCTGTTCGCGGCGAGCGCGGGCTGGCTGCCCGTCGCGATATCGTCGATGTCGAGCGTGAAGGCGGCGGCGCGCGCGGCGATGTCGACCTCCTTCTTCGGCAGCGGGCGCGCCTCGGCGGGCAGGCGCAGCCGCTGGCCGACGCGGAGGATATAGGGTTCGCTGAGCGCGTTGATCGTGACGATCTCGCCCCAGTCGGCGCCATAGGCGCTCGCGATGCCGATCCCGGTCTCGCCCGCCGCGACGCGGTGATAGAGGCCGGCGGGGATGCGCAGCCGCTGGCCGGGGACGAGCGTATAGGGCGGCGCGAGGTCGTTCTCCATCGCGATCGCCTCGGACCCCGCGCGCGTCATCTCGCCGATCGCGCGCAGCGTGTCGCCCGAGCGGACGGTGTAGGTGGAGGCCGTGACCGTGGCGGCGTTGGTCGCCACAGGCTTGAGCGTCCAGGTCGGCTGGACGTCGCCGCCCGTCACATCGTCATAGGCGAGCGGGGCGGTGGGGGCGGGCGTAATGGTCGCCGGCGCGGGCCGCTGCGGCGGCGCCGAGGCGGGGATGCAGGCGGCGAGCGGCGCCGTCAGCAGCAGGATCGAAACTATGCGGCGCGGGTCCCCCATGCGCCTTCTCTGCCAAAGCCTTGTCCGCTTGACCAGCCCGTCAAGACGTCATGAGAGCGGCGGCGCGTCCGAAACCGTCATCGCCTGGCTGGGAAAGGGGGTGACGAGGCCCTGCGCGTCCTTCCAGTCGGCGGTCAGCCAGCGTTCGTGCGCGTCGGCGGGCAGCACCAGCGGCATCGCGCCCGGATGATGATGCGCGACCAGCCGGTTGGGATCGGTCGTCAGCATCGCGAAGGTCGGGATCTCGTCGGCGAAACGGACGATGCCCGCCATCGCGACGATCGGCTGGTCGGCAACCGCGAACCAATGCTGGCGCCGCGCGCCCGTGGGACCCGACCATAGGGCAAAGCTCGTCGCGGGGACCAGACAGCGGAACTCGGTGTGGCGCAGCGTGCCGATCCAGAAGGGGCTGTCGAGGTTGCGCACGCTGGTGATCGGGTCGGTGCCGCGCGGCGGCGGCGGTACGCCCCAGAACATCGGCCGCACGCGGCGCACGCTCGATTTCGCGTCGCGGATCACGATGGGCGCGGGGCGGCCGGGGGCGACATAGTCGCCGGTCCACGGATCCTTGCCCGCCTCGGCGCCGAAACGCGCCGCGATATCGGCGGCGGGGGCGTCGATGCGATAGAGGCGGGTCATGGGATGGTATTGCCGCCAGTGTCCTTGTGCCTTCCCCCTTGATGGGGGAGGCAGCGAGACTTGGCAGCTTGCTGCCTAGTCGCAGCGGTGGGGGTGCGGTCTCGGCCTGAAGCCTTGGTCGAAGGACGCACCATCACCCCCATCCAACTTCGCCTAGCGCCAAAGGCGCAAGGCTGCGTGTCCTTCCCCCATCGAGGGGGAAGGTTCTGGTTTTACTGCGCTCCGTACGCGCTCCGCAACGCCGCCAGCGACGCGTCGTGCGTCAGGTCGAGCTGGAGCGGGGTGACCGAGATATACTCGTCGTCGATCGCCTCGAGGTCGCTGTCGTGGCCCAGGCTGTGCTCGATGCCGTGCAGCCCGAACCAGTAATAGCGATAGCCGCGCGGGTCGGTGCCCTCGACGATCGACCCGCGGCCGTAATCGTGGAAACCCTGGCGCGTGACGCGAATGCCCTTCACCGCGTCGGCGGCTATCGCGGGGAAATTGACGTTCACGAGCGTGCGCGGCGGCATGTCCATGTCGAGGAGCGGGCGCAGCACCTTGGCGCCCCACGCCTCGGCGGCTTCGAAGGGCACGCTGTCGCCCATGCCTTCCTTGGCATAGACTTGGCTCAGCGCGATCGAGCGGATGCCCGCGAGCGCGCCCTCGATCGCGGCCGAGACGGTGCCCGAATAGGTGATGTCGTCGCCCAGGTTCGCGCCGCGGTTGACCCCCGAGAGGATCAGGTCGGGGTTTTCGGGCATCAGCTTGCCGATCGCCATCATTACCGAATCGGTCGGTGTGCCGGTGCACGACCAGCGCCGCTCGGCGTGCTGGCGGATGCGCACCGGGCGCGACAGGGTCAGCGAGTGGCCCGCGCCCGATTGCTCCTCGGCGGGGGCGCAGACCCAGATATCGTCGCTGAGCTGGCGCGCGATCGCTTCGAGGACCGCGAAGCCGGGGGCGTGATAGCCGTCGTCGTTGGTGAGGAGGATGCGCATTTTTTGTTCTTTCTCAATTCCGTTCGCATCGAGCGAAGTCGAGATGCCCCTCGTTGCTGCGCAAGGGCGATGAGTGTCTCGACTTCGCTCGACACGAACGGGAAAATAACGTCAGTCTAACCGCAACCTCAGGGCACGAGCTTGGTGATCCCGCCCATGTAGGGCAGCAGCGCCTCCGGAATCGTGACACTCCCGTCGGCCTGCTGGTAATTCTCCAGGATCGCGACAAGCGTACGCCCGACCGCGAGCCCCGAGCCGTTGAGCGTGTGCACGAACTCGTTGCCCTTGACGCCTTCCCTGCGGAAGCGCGTGTTCATACGCCGCGCCTGGAAATCGCCGCAGTTCGAGCAGCTCGAAATCTCGCGGTAGCTGTCCTGCCCGGGCAGCCAGACCTCGAGGTCGTAGGTCTTGCGCGCGGCGAACCCCATGTCGCCCGCGCAGAGCAGCATCTTGCGATAGGGCAGGCCGAGCCCCTCGAGGATCAGTTCGGCGGCGCGCGTCTTGCGCTCGAGTTCGGCGTCGCTGTCCTCGGGCCGCACGATCGAGACGAGCTCGACCTTCCAGAACTGGTGCTGGCGGATGTAACCGCGCGTGTCGCGCCCCGCCGACCCCGCTTCGGAACGGAAGCAGGGGGTGAGCGCGGTCATGCGGACCGGTAGCTGGTCCTCGGGCAAAATCTCTTCGCGCACCGCGTTGGTCAGGCTCATCTCGGCGGTTGAGATCAGCCAGCGGCCGTCGGTGGTCTGGAACAGATCTTCGCGGAACTTCGGCAGCTGCGTCGTGCCGAACGCCGCCTCGTCGCGCACCAACAGCGGGGTCGCGCATTCGGTATAGCCCTGCTCGATCGTCTGGCGGTCGATCATATATTGGCCGAGCGCGCGTTCGAGGCGTGCCATCTGGCCCTTCAGGAAAGCGAAGCGCGCACCCGACATCTTCGCCGCGGTCTCGAAATCGAGGCCCAGCGCGGGCGCGAAATCGGCATGCTCCTGCGGCTTGAAATCGAAGCTGCGCGGCGTGCCCCAGCGGGCGATTTCGACATTGCCGTCCTCGTCCTCGCCATCGGGGACGTCGGCGGCGGGCAGGTTGGGCAGCGCGGCGAGCTTGTCGTGCAGCGCGGCGAGCTGCTCGCGTTCGGCTTCTTCCTGCGTGGGGAGCGCCGTCTTGAGGTCCGCGACCTCGGCCTTCAGCGCTTCGGCCCGATCCTTGTCGCCCTGCGCCATCGCCTGGCCGATCAGCTTCGACGCTTCGTTGCGGCGCGCGAGCGCGGCCTGCATTTCGGTCTGCAGCGCGCGCAGCGACGCGTCCATCGCCAGGATTTCGGCGGACAGGGGCGCGAGCCCGCGGCGGGCGAGGCCGGCGTCGAAGGCTTGCGGGTTTTCGCGGATCAGGCGGATATCGTGCATGCGCGCGCTATGGCGTCGGCGCTGGCGCGGCGCAACCCTGATCCTCCCTGCGGCGAAGCCGTGGGGAGGGGGACCGCCGAAGGCGGTGGAGGGGCCGGAGCCCCAAAAACCGTCCGCTTGAGGCCGCTACCCCTCCACCATGCTTCGCATGGTCCCCCTCCCCATCGCTGCGCGACAGGGAGGATTAAGAACTTCCGCTCCCCACCCCAAAGCCGCCGTTCGGACCAAAAAAAAAGGCCGCCCCGTGGGGCGGCCCTCGAGAGGTGGCCGGCATAAAGCCAGCCGCCAGCGGATAGGCTTAAGCCGCGTCCTGGTCCTGGTCGTTGCGGTTGGCCGCGCGGCGGCGCGCGACGAGCGCGGCGGCGGCGGCGCCAAAGAGCAGGAGCATCGGCGGCGCGGGAACCGGCGTCGGGGTGCCCGACGAGGTGCCGCTGCTGCCGCCCGAGCTCGACGAGGACGAGGAGCTCGACGACGAGCTGCTGCTCGACGAGGACGACGAGCTGGTGCTGCCGGTCGAGCCGAAGCTGCTGGTGCCGCCGGTGGCGCCCGACGAGGTCGCGCCCGAAGAGGTGCTGCTGCTCGACGAGGAAGACGACGAGCTCGACGAGGACGAGCTGCTGCTACCCGACCCGCCGCTCGACGACGAGCTGCCGCCCGAACCGCCCGAGCCGCCGTTCGAACCGTGCGACGATCCGCCCCAGCTCGAGCTGCCATGCGACGAACC